>JADFZP010000025.1 GCA_015232485.1 Alphaproteobacteria bacterium | reverse complement strand
CCGAGACAATGTAACATCCGTCCATGTCACACACCGCCACCACGAAGACCCGCGCCCTTGAGCTTGCCCGGACACGGGGCATCGCCCGCGCGCGCGATTTCGCGGCCGAGGGCATCGCACCGGTCTACCTACAACGGCTGGTGACCGGGGGTCAACTCGTCCGCCTCGGCCGCGGCCTCTATCAACTGGCCGACAGCGAGTTTGCTGCGGCTCACACTCTGGCGGAGGCCGCGCGGATCGTGCCCCATGGCGTGGTCTGCCTACTGTCGGCGTTGCAGTTCCACCAACTGACCACACAATCCCCTCATCTGGTGTGGATGATGATTGGCGCGCGCAAATGGGCGCCTACCAGCAGCCCGGTGGGCTTGAAGATTGTTCGGGCAACCGGCGAGGCTCTGGCTGCCGGCATTGAGCATCAGACAGTGGAAGGCGTCCTTGTGCCCGTCACCGGTCCCGCCAAGACAGTGGTAGATTGCTTCAAGCACCGCAGCAAGGTCGGCCTGGACGTGGCCATTGAGGCTCTGCGCGAGTGCCTGCGGCGAAAAGTCTGCACGACGGACCAGCTTTGGCACTTCGCCGGCATTTGCCGCGTCCAGTCGGTCATGCGCCCCTATCTGGAAGCCCTGCTGTGACGCGGCCCCGCAACATGGCGGCATCGGTGCGGGCGCGATTGACCGATCGTGCCCGCGCCAACAAGGAAAACGTCCAGCTTGTCTTGACGCGTTACGCCATCGAGCGCCTGCTCTATCGCCTGAGCCAATCGCCTTACCGCAACCTCTTCGTCCTGAAGGGCGCCATGCTATTCAGCCTGTGGGCGGCGGTGCCGTACCGGGCAACCGGCGATTTAGACCTTCTTGGCTTTGGCGCCAACGATGTCGCCGCCCTTACCGAAACCTTCCGGGCTCTCTGCACCGTCCCGGTAGACGATGACGGAGTTCAGTTCCGGCCGGACACCATCAAGGTCGACCAGGTGCGGGAGGATAGGGATTACCAGGGCGTCCGCGTGACCATGATCGCCATCATCGCCGGCGCCCGCATGCCCGTGCAGATCGACGTGGGATACGGAGACGCCGTCACGCCGGCACCGCAAGACATCGACTACCCCACCCTACTGGAATTCGCCGCGCCCCGGCTGCGGGCCTATCCACCCGAGACGGTGGTGGCAGAAAAATTCCAGGCCCTGGTGGACCTGGGCATGCTGAACACACGCATGAAGGATTTCTACGATGTGTGGGCCATCGCCACGACGTTCAGCTTCGACGGCGCCACCCTGGCCCAGGCCATTCAAGCCACTTTTGCCCGCCGCGCCACCGCATTGCCGTCCGAAACGCCCGTGGCCCTAACCCCGGCCTTTGCGGCGGCGTCGACCAAGCAAGCCCAGTGGGATGGCTTCATCCGCCGAACCGCCATTGCTATGGAACCGGAACCCCTCGCTGCGATCTTGATCAAGGCGGAGGCTTTCCTGATGCCCCCAGCCCTTGCCTTGCACGCAGGCGCGCCGTTTGCGTTGACTTGGCAGCCCGGTGGGCCTTGGCGCTAACGGTGTCCCCGCTCCAGTAAGATGAGCCGCGCTGTCCGGGCTGGCGTCGGCACCTTGAGCGGATGCGCCTCGCTCCGGCGTGAACGCCAGCGCTTGTGACATGCAAAGAGTTTATTGATTGGATGTCTGGCGCTTTGAGGTGTCAATTCGCCGAAGGACGTTCTCCGGCAATTCGAGGAGCGCCAGGGCCTCCTCGATTTCGTCCGGCGTGCGCCGCTCCGCCGCAGCGATTTCCTCGACCGTGTGCCCCCAGGCAACGCGCCGTCCATATTCCTGCGCTTGTTTGACGGCCGCTTTACCCCACTCCATGGGTAGCGCATCTTTCGTGTAGGTGAGCGCCGTGTGGCTCGCGGCGGTGTGGGCGAGTGGGAGCGTAATTGATGGCGTCGGCGTGCGTGGCGGCGAGATTGTCCGTTTGCGCGACTGCGACGCAACTTCGCGTGCCCCGCATAGAGGGCACGGCACCGGCTTGACGCGCGGCATGTAGGCGTAGACCAGGCCGCATTCGCAGCGCCGCTGGATCAAGTCGTAGCCCGCATAAAGGCCGACCACGAGTTGCCAGCACTCGTTGATGCTCAGGCGCATGCGGGGATCGAAACCCAGTTCGTCCGCCATCTCGCAATAAAGATCATATGCGAGAAGCCACCCGTCAAAGTCGGCCACCCGCGACACATCGCAGCGCGAGAGCTTGCGGTACAGCCCGATGAAGGCCGACATATCGAGGTGACGGGACCGATGATTGCACAGCCGCTGCAAATTGCGGATCTGCCCCCGTGGCGGCAAATCGGAGTTGTAGCGCGTCCATATCCGCCTGATTTGCCATTGGGTGAGCCCGGTGGCCACCGCGATCACCGTCACCTTCGCGCCGCGCTCGATTAGCCGGGCGGCACGATTCCAAGCCTCGAAATTCCGATCGGCGGTCCAGCCCGCGTCGTGGGGGCGATGCGGCGAACGAACGCTCATGCCTCCCCTCCTGCGGGCTCGCAGATCGCGAGCAGCAGGCAGGTCGCCCGGCGCTCGGGGGTGGGGCATTCGAACAGGCCCGTGAAAGCGGGTCGTAGAACGGGAAACGAAAACCGCTGGGTCGCGAGGCAATCCAGCGCGGGAAGGGCCAAGTTTTGCAGGGCGATGACCTCGCTTGGCGCCATGCCGAACATCAAGGCGGCCTGTTCAGGGGATGTCTCCGCCGCGACCTCACGGACCAGATGGAACCACTGCAAATTAAACGCGCGGACCAGATCGATCATCTTGCGCGGTATCGGAGGGGCACTATCCATGGTTTTCATGATGGCGCCCCGGACAGCCGGAGGAGCCGCTGGTAGGTCATCAGCACCGCCTCGCCGTAGGCGCGGGCGCGCGCCGGGTCGTAAGAATGGTATCGGCCAATTCCCATGACCGGATCGTCCGTCGACGCCAGGGCATCACGCAGGATCGCCATGCCGACGCGGATGTTGGTTTCCGGATCGAGCAGATCGGCGGGGTGGTCGACGCGATGCCGATGATAGAGCAGCGACACTTGCATCATGCCTACATCGATGTTCTTGGAGCCGCGCGCCATCTCACGGCTCAACGCCGCGACGGCGGCGGCTGACGTGGCGGACACCACCGCGCCCTGCGGCCCACGAATGACCCAGGGCCAAGGGCGTGCCTCGGCGCGCCCGGTCATCTGTCGGGACTCGGTCAGCGCGACGGCATATGCGAGCGTCGGATCGACGCCGGCCTGCCGTCCAAGAGATTCCCAAGTGGTTCCACGCAGATCGAATGCGCTACCCGTGGACGGCGATGCCGCCAAGAGAAGGCCCCCGACCAGGCCGAACAGGAGACGCCGTCGCCGAAGCATCCCTATCCCCATCGCTAAATGCCTGTCCGAAAAACAATCGCCCTATTCACACGGGCCGATTGAGACTGTACCGACGATCATCCGGATGGTCAAGCGGGGGTGGCGCCAGGGGGTGATACTGAAAATGCTCATGATTCTAGAGTGCGCGAGGGAAATGCTCTTGTTGTTGGGTCGCTCGCGGGTCGCACGCGGCACCGTGAGTGCGGCTCCCGAAGCGGCCGACTGGGACGGTTCCGGGGCGCTCGCGTCCATTTATCGTTCGAACTGTTGGGTGGGATGTCGCGAAATGGGTGTGCGGGTTTTGTCGCGTTTTTCGTACAACACGTTGAGCGCGTGGGGGAACTGCCCTCTTGCCGAAAGACGGGGTAGTGCTTTTGATCTATCGGGTTGTAGGGGGCCGGCGTGCGGATCGCCCGCTCCCCTTGGGGATGGGAGGGGCGTCCGGCATTGGACGAGGATGATAGTCGCAGATGGCACTAAACGGTCAGTGCCCTTGGCCGCGCCTACAAGGGGTCGTGTCCATCCCCGAGGAAGCCTGTATTATATTCGGGCTCGGAAATGTCCCACTGGGGCTCCAAGCCGCCGGCAGAGCCATCGTCAATGTCCGCCAAAGTATCCAAATCAATCACCTCATGGCGAACGTGAGAACGGCGGGCCGTCATGAGGATGTAAACGGCTACGAAGCCAAGAAAAACAAGCCAAGACGGCATCGTTGCCTCCCACTCACCGCTGGTCGATGTTCAATTATAGGGGGCAAGGAGGACTTTGCAACGGGTCGAGTTGTGACGGGCTCCGGTGATTAGCGACCTTGCACCCAGTCAATAAGGTTCTTCGCCACATCTTTCACGACACCTTGCGGCGTAGCGTCTCTTTGCGCTTGTCGAAGCGTGGCTTCCTTCGGGTCAATGGCGGCGTTGGCTTTGGCGTTCAACCCCTTCTGGCTTTCCTTGCTTTCGGCGAGAAGGCGTTCCTGTTGTGGCGCGTTCGACGGAAGCGCGCGGCCTGCGTTGTTTTCGCTGCGCGACAGCCCGGCCGCAACCTCCGCCTTTAGCCCGTGGGCGCCGCCTTGCCTCCATTCATTTGGGAGCTTTTCATGCAGATCGGCAAGGGGCTGCACCCGTTGCTCCAGTGCTTTGCCTTCTTCAAGCCGCGCACCTATTCCTTCGGGCCGGGTGCCCGCCGCCCCGAGCATATGGCCCAACGCCTCATCCCGCGCGCCGCTACTCAGGGCGGCCCCATAAGGAGAGTGTCCGGTCGCAACCAGCAACCCGGCGTACATTTCTTTTGATGCCTCATCGGGGATGCCCGCCATAAACGGATTACTGTTCATCGTTTCGCGAACGGCCTGCGCGAATTCCGTATTTCCAGACATGAATTGTCGCATACGCTCCAAACCGCCATGTTCGGCAAGGAGTGGCAAGTGGGTGCTATCGAAGGATTGCGAGGAATCCATGCTCGACAACTGTTTTACCGATCGCTGGTAGGTCTCGTCTGCCCCGAGCAGCGTCTTGGCGCTTTCGACTAGCCCTTGCTGTTCGGAACTCATTTTGCCGTGTCGCCATTCGTTCTGGAACTTGTCCATGACGGACTTCGCATCCGAAACACTGTTGCCGACAGAGGATGCTTTATCGCTAGCGACGCCTTCCGCGCGCGTACCTGTGGTGCCGCTGCCGACCCTCCCGCCTTCGGTTGCGGTGTCGCTGTTCTTAGCGCTTATAGATGGGGATATCCCCCCCGAGACCCAATCGCCTTTCTGCTTTGGAGGGCCAACTCTAAAATCGACCTTGCCCTCTTTTGTAAAAGCGTCCTGTTGTTGCACGCCTCCTTCAACAGCGACCTTCCGGTCCACGGCGAGGTTTGACGCGTTTGTGTCTTTGGTGGTCGCCGTATTTCCAGTTTGGTTGGCATTATTGTTCCCATAGCTCTTGTCGTGGGAACCGGCCGCCCCGGCGGCCCAGGTCTCGCCGCTGGCGCGACTCTTGGCGGATTCAAATCCCTGGGCGGCCTGTTGGCGCGCAGACCATGCCGCGCTGACCTCGGACACCGCCTGGTTCGAGAGGTTGAGCTTGAGCGGCACGCCCGGAAGATGATGTCCACGCCAGTCCTTGACGGCGGCGACCTGGCTTTGTTGGACGAGCGGCGCGCCCGCGAGGGCGTCGGGCGCGGAAGCCTTCTCGTTCATGAAGTCGCCGCCTTGCATCTTGCCCATCAGCGAGGACAGCGCCACGGCGCCGCCCATGACAATCATCAGGGCAAATCCTGGAACGGCCGCCGCTAGCATTCCCGACGCGCCGACCCATTCCATGATTTCGTCATCGAAATTGATCAGATAAGCGAGGGAGGTGGCGGACAGGTTCCCATCCGTTGCCAGCGCGTCCATTTTTCCCGTAATCGCGAAATGCGTATAGAGGTGTACGACGGCCAGCAACGGCCACCACAATTGTATCCAAAACAGCATCTTGATGTAGTTGGCAAACAGCGATAGTCCGCCCGCGCCGACGCCGATCATGAGGACCATCAGGGGAGCGACAGCGAAGACAATCGCCTCGACGAACGTCAGCATGGGGCGGATCATGCGCGAGAAGAATTGGCTGTCGGCGATCCAGCTTGTTTGGCGCTGTTTCATCCCGGCGTCGACGGATTCGGCGTAGGTCCAGTTATCATTCTGGACGTGCCACGCGACTTGCGCCTCCTCCCAAATGTTGTGGACGACTGCGGCTGTAAGCCACTGCTCGGGGGAGATCGAGAGCCCGAGACCGGACAGCGCGTCGGCCAGTTGGTCGCGACTGGACACGCCGCTATATTCCGGGCGTGCCGCCTTGTAATTTGTTGGCGTCAGAACGTATTGGAAAAAGGCGGTGACAAACGGCCCGTTGGTGTATTCGTTAAGCACCGCGTACCCGTCGCGGCATGTGTATGTGTTTACGCCGGATGGAAGAAACAGTTTGGTGTAGAAGGTTGTCGAATCATATTTGAGCCCATCCCTAAAGCTCGGTTCTGCGGTAAAATCGCTTATTTGCTTTCCCTGCAATGTCACCATTTTGAGAGTGCAATCGAGAAGATAATTCTTCCAGGAGAGCCAAAACTTCCCGCCATCGGCGGTGTTCGCTTTTCCCAAATCCTTTTCGCGCAGGGTGTGGCGCCGCGCCGTATGTAAGATGTGCAGGCTGTTGTTCCACCCCTGTTGGGTCATCGACGGAGTGGAGAACGCTTGTTCGAACGATGCCGTTACCCCGTACCCGATGCGCGACAACATCGCCCCACTCGCCGCGATCCCAAGGGGTATGTTGGAGACGACGCGGACGGAACTCACATAAACGTCTTCCACCAGTACCGTGGCCGGTACGGAAAAGCCTCCGACGAAAAGCAATAATCCGAAGGCGACATGGTGAAATGCCGGACCCGTGTTGGCCAGCATTCCACGAATGGTCACAAAAAGAACGCCGAACAACAGACCAATGCGACCGAGCGCGGCGAAGGTGCCATTGTTGGACAGCAGCGCAAGCCCATTAAGGATTTCGGCGAGGAAAGCACCATCGCCAACGCTGTAAATCGTGAATTCCATCGCGCCGTTACCTTACTTTCGGGTCGCAAGATCCATGAAATGGAGGGTGTGGCGGTACAACGTGATTTTTGAATCGACGTTGCCGTACTTGGCTTGGGCAGCCTGCCGCTCGTTCGTCAATTCAAATTGACGCTCGGAGAGCGATTTGATCAACTTGTCCGCTTGAGCGGTTTTTTCCCCCATGACCGCGTTTTGGGCGACTCTCACCATATCCCAAATGATTTGCTCCGCCATTTCCATGGCGACCAAGGGCGCCACCTCGCGGGCGTAGGAGGTGGCGGCAACTTCGCCGCCCTTGACCGCCATTTGCACAATGGTGGTTCCAATCACCCCGCCCAACGACGCAAGAAATCCCTTCTCGCCATCGGAAAGAGGCAATTCATTTGCCAGCTTTGATACGATCCCCGTGGTTGCGCCAGTCCCGAGAAGCATTTCATGGACCAGCGCGGAGAAACCTTTGAAGCCGACAATCTTCCCGTCTCCGAGCACTAAACACTGCTCCGCGCCAACGCCGTCGGCGCATGTTTTGTATTTAAGCTCGCCATTTCCTTCGATCAGGTCGCGTATCTTGACGTAGCCGCCGGGCAGAAAGTCTTTTTTGTAGGTCTTCCCTGTCTTTTCGTCGTCGTCGGCGATTGTCACGATCACGGTGCCGGTAATGGACTGGATTATCTGTAGCATTTGAGAGTCGGCGGTGGCGAAGCGGCCAACGGCGTTCGTATCGATCAGCGCCCGCCAAACGATATTTCCTGTTAGCTGCTCTTCCCCATTGGAGTTGTTGGCAAGCTCGGCGATCGGGTCTTTCGCCGCCGCGTTTCCCAGGGCATTGAAGGTATCGGTAAACACACCCTTCGTGGTCCCGATCAGTCCGGTGTCGGTGACTTCTCCCCGCGTTATCGCGCTCCGGACATCGGTCACGAGACCTTGTGCCATTTGGCACGAATTGCCAAAGTGCTCATTAAGTTGCTGGATCTTCTGTTGCAGCGTCTCGATGGTCTGTTTACAGGTCGGACACGCCACATCGAGCGCGATATAAAAGGCGTAGCCGGCGGCATTGGACGCGACGTTGCGCAATAGCTCCGTAAACTGTTCCATGTTGATGAACGAGAACGACCCGGCGAAGAAATCAATGCCGCCGCATCCCGCCGAAAACGACGGCGGCACGAAGGAGACGAGATTTTCGTTGGTGATCCGCGATTTGACGGTGACCTGACCGCCGGACAGGACGCCCCGCGTCTGGTTCTCGTAGACGCCCGGCGGCGTGACATTCGACATCGTGCCGAGCATGGCGTCCATTTCGGACTGCAAGCCCGCCCGCGAGGCGGTGGGCGCCAGAACCAGGGCGGTGGCGAGGAGAAGGGCCGCTTTGAGCGTCATTGGCGCACCTGGGATCGGAGATAGTTGACCAGCGCGTCCGGTGTGGACAGGTCCGTGCCCGGCGGCGGTGGCGGCATGGCGTCGAGCATGGGCACGGGGTTGATCGGGCGGGTGCGGTCCATCTCCTCCTTGGTGATCCAGCCCAGCTTGGCCGCGACGATCAGCACGCGGCGGCGGATCTCTTCGAGCGGAATGGCTCCTTGGGCGATCGGCGCCACGCCGTCCGGGGGCTTGAGCATGTAGAGGGTGGGGGTGATCGTGATGTTGAACCGCTGGACGAGGGTCTGGTTGACCTTGAAGTCGGGGAAGAGCCCCGAGGGCGAGGGCTGCCCATCAAGGGCGATCGGCTCGACGTGGAACCCGTATGACTTCGCGAACGCTTGCAGAATGGGCGCCTGCATCTCGCAGAACTTGCAATCTGACTTGTAGAAATAGAGCAGGCCGACGCGCGTCGAGAGCGTCTTCAACAACGCCTCCATCTCGACCTGGGCCTCCTTGGACTTGGCGTTTCCAGCGAACGTCGAGATTGGACGCCGCGCATTGCCGTCCAGAAGCGGATCGCCGACCACCACGGACTGCGCGACCTCGGCGAACTTGGTCGCCTTGTCCAACGCGATACGCTGGACGTAATAATACGCGCGCACATTGTCTTCGGTGGGGGAGTTGACGGCCCGGCGCCGGTATTCCTCCGTCTTCTCCTTCAGCCATTCGACAGAAAACGGCTCCGGCGGTGGAGGAGGATCTGGCGAAGGCGGAGGCGGGGGCGGCGTGGCGGCCTGCGGCTCCGGTTCGGGGAGGGCGGGCGGCGGTGGCGGCGCCGGAGCGGGAAGGGGAGGGGCCGCCTCGGGCGGCGGGTCGCGATACCACCAATACCCCTCCGAATTCTTGTCCCAGAACGACTTCGCATGCGCTGGCGTGGCCGTCAGGACGGCCAGGCCGAAGGCCATCAAGACTGAACGGAATTGCATCGGTCATGCGCCACGGCTGATTGACTTCGGCGCATTCTAGCCGGGCGGGTGAGGCGCAACCTGCGCGCTGGATTGGTTTTTGCCTCGCTTTTCGTGGCGATCTTGACCAAGCGGCAAACCTGTCAAGATTGCCATCATCGCACCTCGTCAGGTCGCGACCTCTGCACGTTCGCTCCTGCATTCGTTCGCACCTTCGCAGATGCCATTGTGTGCAACTGCGCATCTCCCGACCCGCCGCGATGGCAAGGTGTGGAGGTGTGCAGGTTCGCATGTGCGTCAGTGCGCAGGTTGGCACTTCGCCACGTTCTCACCTACACACATGCACCACTGCGCATGTCCGCACCTCCGCTCATCCGCACCTCGCAAGGTCGCGTCTTCGCGAGATGCGCAACTATGGACCTCCACAGTTGCGCGCCTGCGCATCTTCGCATATACCTTGTTCGCCACCTTTGCAGGTTGCCACCTACACAGATTGGGAGCTACGGCGATGCCAGTGATTTCTCTATCCTCGGCCAAGGGGGGGGTGGGCAAGACCACCCTGACCACCGCGCTCGGCGCCGCGTGGGCGTTGCGCGGGGAGGCGGTCCATGTGATCGACGCCGATCCGCGTGGGCACGCGTCCCGCCATCTCGGCGCCTTCGGACTCGATCATTTGACCGTCGAGACCGCGACCAAGGCCACCATCGTCCGCCAGATCAGCGCCGCGCGCACCACGGCCGATGTCGTCTTGGTGGATCTGCCGGGAGCCGGCGAGGACGTGCTGACCTTCGCCGTCTCGCGCTCCAATCTGGTCATCCTGCCCACCGGCCCGTCCGCGATGGACATCACCGACGCCACCCGAACCTGGGAGGCGGTGGCCGCCGCGAGCGAAGCCCTGGACCGCCACATCCAGGCGGTGTTCATGCTCACGCGAGTGAAGCACTTCCGCACCTCGGTGGCTTCCCACGCCCGCGCCCAGCTCGAAGGCGCGGGCTTCCCCGTGTTGCGCTCGGAGTTGATTGAGCGGGTCGCGTTCCAGGAGATGATGTTCCACAACAAGCCCCTGGCACAAATCGGCGGGGCCGACGGCGCCGCCGCCAACGTCGCGGCCATCCTCGCCGAGATCGAGGACATCTTGGCTTCGATGGCGAAAGCCGCCGCCTGACCGGAGATCATCATGGCCAAAGAACTGCCCGACATGCCGATCAAAGCCTCGCGCCTGCCCAAGAACCTGGACGCCCACGTCGCGGACATGACGGCCGACGAGGAGGCCAAGCTGCAAGACGTGTCCAAGGCGGTGGGTTTCCGGGTCAGCGCGTCCTCCACGCTTCCGTCGCCGGAGCCGAAGCCATCGCCCGAAGCCGCCCCGAGGATCGACCGGACATCTCGCTTCAACGCCCTGATTCCCAGCTACGTTGAGCAGCAGATCGCGGACATCTGCCACGCGAAGCGATGCACCAAGACCCATCTCCTTCTGGCGGCGCTCAAAGCGACCTACGGAATTAGGGTCGACGAGGTCGACCTGGTCGCCGATGCCCGCCGACCGCGCGCCCGGTAGAGGGGGTCGCAAAGACGGGGAGGGAGCGGGGCAATCCGCCCCCCCCGCCTTGGGAAGTGCGAATAAAAGCCCACCTTTTTCCTCTAACGCCTTGTTTTCGCTATGTTTGGCGGTTGTCGGTGCGCAGAAACGGCTTCGTTTCGCAGCCAAAAACCAACGTATTATGCGCTGTTCACGTCACGTTCCCGCGCACGCCGGCTCCCCGAAGGTGGGCTTTTATTCGCACTTCCTTCCGTGGTCATTCTGTAAGCCATTGTTTTTACGAATGTTTTTTCTTGGCGCTGCGCATCTCCGCACCGACCACCCCAACCACCATCACATCGCCCGGCGATAACCCATTGCCGATGAACGATTCCCTCCCTTGGACTGGCTCGCCGCCGCCCAGGAGCGGCGGCCGGATGCGAATAAACGCCCACCTTTGACCCGTAACCCCTTGACGATACACGTCTCCAGCCGTGGCGGAGCGCCACCAGCGGATGGCTGGTTCGGGGATGGATGCGAATAAACGCCCACCTTTTCCCTCTAACCTATTGATTTCCTTTCTTTCCGCCGCGATGGTCGGCGCGCGGACGCCATCCAGCCCGTCCAAAGGTGGGCGTTTATTCGCACCTCGCCTGCCCTGACCTTTCGCGCCCGGATAGCCGCCGGGCGGCCGACGCCGAGCGGCCGTGGGAGGTTGCGAATAAACGCCCACCTTTGGACGCTAACCGCCTGATGTAGCTCGATGTTGGGATGGCGGTGACCTTCGCCAGCCGCGATGCGGCCTGCGGAGACGGCGCCGGAACGTTCGCCCGCGTCAGTCGGACGTGGGCAGCGCCAACGGGCGAGCACCACGAACATGCGTCGTGAGCGACGACGGCACGACCACGCGGGTGCGGGGCACGGCGGGCGGGCCGGGATGGATCACCAAGCCGTCGCGACGGACATCGATGCGCAGGCCGTCATAGACCGCGAGAAGATCGGGCATGGCATCGCGGACGCGCCGCGCCAGTTCCTTGGTCGGGATGGCGTCCTTGCTGCCAACCTGCAATTCAATTTGCCCCCAGGTGACCAGCGCCTTCACCTTCAAGCGCGGCACGCGATGGGCCAGCCAGACATAGAGATCGAGCGCCAAACTCGATTGGCGCAGATGCGCGATGGCGAACTCGGCAAGCGGAACGCCGTGCTCTTGCAAATGACGATGGAACTGCTCGGTCAGGACCACCTCTTCGGGCCACTGCGACCTCTCGCCTTCGGCCGCCGTCCAAAGCTGAACGCCATCGATCAGATTCTGGTCGTGAAGCCACGCCTCTTGGTTTTCATCCCCCATGTTCCACTGCATGGTGAGCCGGGCGCGGCTGATCCGCCGCATCTGGTCGCGCACTCCGGTGATCGTGCCGTTCTTGCCGCCGCTCGGACTAAGGCCCAGCCGCAGAAGGTATTGCCGCATCGACGCGCCGAGGGGAACATGGCGGCTTTTCTGGCCCTCCTTGTTGATGTGCAGGAGGATCAGGCGGGCCTTGTTGCCCCAGGGCAGTCCGGGTTGGACAAGCTGTCCTTCGTCGATGAAGTGACCGGCCTGGACGATCAGGTGAAACCGCCCATTCTGCCGATGCCAGACCGTGACCTTGCCGGGATCGCGGTGCGGCAGGGCTGCCATGCAAAAGCCTGAATGCAAATAGGCTATTTCATCCGAGGAGATTTCGGCGAGGGCGCGGGATGCCGCCCTGATACGATCGGCGACCCGGCGGTTGTCTTGGGCCTCCCGCGTGGTGAGCAGGGCTTCGAGACCGAACAGTTCCAGTTGCCGGTGCAACTCCCCGTTTCGAGGGGTTAGCACTATCGAAGGAGGAGGTTCTTCTGCCATCGGGTCATCTGCTTCCTAATTTTGTACGCACAAGTGCGCACGGATTTAGTTCACGGTTCACCGACCACTGTTTCACCGCCGCTTGCGCGTCGGCCAGAGCCGCGATCTCCCCGTGCGTAGTCGCCGGATCGCCCAGCGACGGTTCAGGCCAAGCCGGCCTTACCACAAGGTTTTCAAGGTTGAAACTGGCGTTCTCGTCCCGGTCGTGGATCATCCCGCAGGCGGGGCATGTCCATCCCCGGACGTGAAGTGGCAGTTTCGCCATGACGTGGCCGCAGGCGGAGCACGTCTTGCTGGACGGAAAGAACCGATCCGCCACCTTGACATGTCCACCCCGAATCGGGGCCTTGTACTCGACCTGCCTGCGGATTTCACCGAACGCCGCGTCATGGAGTGCGCCGGCAAGGGCGTGGTTCTTGACCATGCCGGCAACGTTGAGTGCTTCGATGACGATTGTCTCGAAGGCGTTGACCACCGCCGTGGTGGCCTTGTGGATGGTGTCGCGGCGGATGTTCGCCACGCGCCGATGCAGCTTCGCCAGCTTCCCGCGCCGGGCCTTGGCCCGCCGGCTAGTCTTGGCGTTGCGCTTCTTCCGCACTTCTTCCTGACGCGAGCACTTCCGTGCCAGCTTCTTCACGCGCCGCATGGCCTTTCGCAACGGCTTGGGGTTCTCGATCTTCGTCCGGCCATCCGGCAGCGGGCGGGACAGGCTAATCAGGTGCGTGATGCCGAGATCGACGCCGACCACCGTTCCGGAGTTGGGATGCGCCGTTTCCGCGTCCGGCTGCTCGCACTGGATCGCCACCGCCCAGCCGTTGCCGTCGCGGCCGACCACCGCGCCCAGGACGCGCCCGGCAACGGACAACGGCTCCCGCATGCGGACCCAGCCCAGGTTGGGAATGCGGATTTCACCCCGATCCTTGCCGAACCGCCCCGTCACCGCGCGCACCTCGAACTGGTCGTTCCATAGGGTGAAGCTGTCGCGTTGACCCTTCTTCTTGAACTTCGGGTAGCGCGCCTTCCGCGCCCCCTTGGGCTTCTTCAAATCGCGGAAGAAGTTGCTAAACGCGACCCCAAGATTGATGATTGCTTGTCCGGACGAGCACTTCGTGACTTCATAGGACCATGGGAACTCCGCGCGACGCACGGCGTTCCACTTAGCCTTGATCTTCGCCACGCTCGGCTTGCCGCCATCCTTGTATTCATCTTGCCACGTCTGGAGCGCCCAATTCCAGGCGAACCGCGTAACACCGGCCGCACGCGCGAAATGGCGCGATTGCTCAATGGTCGGATCAAGGGCGATCTTATGCGCAAGGATCATGACGCATCATCCCTGGCGTCATGCTCAAGAGCCTCCTTCATGGTCATCTCCGTCTTCTTGCTGGATGCTATGGCACGAATTTTGATGAAGGCAAGCCTTTTGTTTTCCACGAATAAAAGCCCACCTTTCGATTTCGGGCGCGCGGTCTACAGGTTTTTTATAGGTTTTCTTTATACAGGTAGTGGGTGGGCCTTTATGCGTGGATAAGCCCGATTCGGTGGGCGTTTATTCGTACTTTCGGTGGGCAAGTATTCGTGCATGAAGTCCGACGGTGGGCCTTTATGCGTGGAAGAGGGTGGACAACTTCATTCTCGCGGGGCCGTCGCGACGGCCCGAGCGGTGGGCTCCCCAGCCAGGGCGGAGAGGACTTTCTGCGCATTTTCGACGGCGCGATTCGTGTCCGCGAGCAACCCGTCCAGGCGCGCCATCATCGCGTCGAGATCGAGTTGCGGATCGGTCGCCGCGCGCATCGGCGCCTTGAACGGCATGGGCGCGGGCAGGGCGGGGGCGCGGACGGCGTAGTGCTGGGGCGCCGAGCGGGGCAGGACCGGGGTGACGACCGCCGCGATTTCGGCGACCAGCTTGGTGAGGCCGAAAATCTTGTTGCGGTGTTGGCCCGTGAGTTCGACGGCCGCGCCGAGCCGCACCAACTCGGCCAGCAGCAGGCTCGCGCCGCGCACGCTGATCCCCAGGGTGCGGGCGAGGCGGGTCGGGCCGATCAGCCGCATGGCGGTCAGCAGATCGACGCAGCCCGGCAACCGCGAATCGGCGTGGGTGCGCCGGGCCGCCACCATGCGCCGGGCGTCGAGCCACGCTCCGTCCTGAGCGGACAACAGCGCCAGCCCGGCGGCGGCCTCGGAGGCGACCGTCGCGACGAGGCCGGCGATCCAATCCTCCTCCTGGTCGGGGGCATCTCGGCGCCACGCGGCGGCGCCGATCAGACAGGGTAGATAGGTGCCGACGATCCCTCGGCGGATCAGGAACGCGGGGAGGGCGGTTCGCACGGCCATCCGATCGCCGCCCTCGGCCAGCCACCGCCAGGTGGCCCGGCCAAAGGCGAGCAGGGACGGCCCCGGCTCCGCCTCAAGGTGGACGAGCGCCGCGTCGATCAGCCGCTCGCGTTCGCGCTGGCCCTCCGCCTCGCCGCGATCGGCCAGATCTTCGATTTCGGCGGCGAACGCGCTGTCGATCGGTGCCGCCCGCGCCACCAGCAGCCGGTGGCGGGATGCGAGGACGGCGCGCTCGCCGTCACACAACCACTCATAGGCATCGAGCGCCTTGGCCGCCGCGCCGCCATCTTCGACCAGACCCGGTTTGACCCGCAGGCCCTCAAGCAGCGCGGCCACCCGCACGAGGTCGGCGCGGCGGCCGTCGGCCGAGGCCATCCGCACGGCGGCGTCCAGGCTTCCCGCCAGTTTCCATCCGGTTCGGAGCGGATGGTGGGCCACCGCCTGATCGAGGCGTCCGATCAGGACGGCGGCCTTTTCGACTTCGGCGGTCAGATGGGCGGATACCTGCATTGGTGGATCATCTCCCAGGGCGCCGA
>JADFZP010000024.1:7557-15560 GCA_015232485.1 Alphaproteobacteria bacterium | reverse complement strand
GGCCAATCGGGCGATCTACGGCGACCTGCTCGGCCTGGACGCCGACGAGATCGCCCGACTGCGCGAGGCGGGGGTGATTTGAAGGCGATTAGTTAGCTCAGAGCCTTTCGGCGCGCCGCGCACATTCTCTTGACGGGAACGCTCCGTTGCGGACGACGGCCTTTCGTTGCCGGGCTGCAAATCGATCACCTTGACCGGACCTTAAAACGACGCTATTCAACTCTAGAAGGTGATCCGATGCGGGTAGCGATATGCTGAAATCATTGCGGATTGAGAATTTCAAGGCATTTGGTGCTCCTCAGGAAATTCCGCTAGCACCTATAACGCTCATCTACGGCCCAAACTCCGCCGGAAAAAGTTCGATAATACAATCTTTGCTATTGATGAAGCAAACGTTTCAGAACAGACCCGCAAATCGCCTTGTATTCAGCGGAGACATCGTTGACCTTGGAACATATCTTTCTGCTCTGCACAGACATGATAGCACGTTTAAGATGAAGCTCGGATTTTCATTTTCCCCCGCAGCAACTGATGGCACCATAGGATCATCTATTCTAAATCCTGGTAGTATACGAGGCATTGACATCACAATTGACCTACCTCCCGCCGCAAAGCGGGACAAGAAGAACTCTCCCTGCATTTCCGATGTTACGTATGCCATCGGTGACGGAAAGTTATTTCGGGCTCGGCTGAGCCGAGAGACAAAGAAGACATCGAAGTCGGAAGCTATTGACGACGAAACTGATGATGTTTACAAAATTCTCGATGAAGACTCTGTAAAGAGTATTTGTCAACTCATAGAAGCGGTGCGCATGCCAAGTCGTAGGTCGCCAAGCTTGTCTAAGGCGTCAAGACTATCGAAGGCATCCCTAGATAAGCAGAAAATTAACTACGACTTGATGTCTCTACTTAGAAATGCGGAGTTTTCCGCAATCGGCCTTCTTCCAGCACGAATAGAGATGGCTGCGGATAGCGAAGAAACTCTCAACGGGTTTCGCGCTTTACCATATGAATACGTTCGTTTCGTGGCTGGCTTTTTGAGCCCTCTTGAAATTCTAAGAAAGGAATTCATCGAGGAAATTGGCAGTCTTTCATATCTTGGCCCACTTCGAAGTCATCCCGCACGACATCACATTGCGTCCGGAAGTGATAGGGAGAGCGTTGGAACAAGGGGAGAAAGGACGCCGCAGCTTCTATATAGAAAGAAGAAGGAGTTTGTTCCCAAGGTAAATGAGATATTCCAGCGGTTTAATATTCCATACTCGCTAGACGTCAGAAGCGCTGGGGACTCTGTTACCGGAGAGATTATTAGCGTTGTTCTGGAAGATGCCCATGGAACCACGGTAAGCCCCTCTGACGTTGGCTTCGGCATTGGGCAGTTGCTTCCTATACTGGTGGAGGGGACTGTCTCTGAGGGAAGATTAATTTGCGTAGAGCAGCCCGAAATCCATCTTCACCCAAGACTACAAGGACACATTGCTGACTTCTTAATCCAAACTGCCAAGAAAAATGCAAGCCCTCCCAATAGGTCAGGAGGCGTAAGGCAATATGGCGGCAATCAATGGATCATCGAAACCCACAGCGAGGCAATTGCGTTGCGTGTGCAGCGACGAATCAAAGAGGGCCTTCCTCCAGATTTTGTAAGTGTTCTTTACGTCGAGCCTTTTTCCAAAGGTGGCAGCCGCGTCATGAAACTTAGACTTGATAGCGACGGATCGTTTATAGACGAGTGGCCAGACGGCTTCTTTGAAGAAAGCTATCGCGAGATTTACGGGGCGAGCTAATATCATGGTATTACGTTTTGTAGTTGATCCTAACGTGTTTAATTTTGTAAATAACGAAGAAATACAGAGTGCATCCCACCTCAGACTCATGAGTCTTTGGGAGAAGCTTGGCGTTCTCTCCCTCTCATCATGTCACCATGAAATGGACGACTATTTGCGGGGACTTCCCCAGCAGATAAAAAAGGCGTGGCAGGTCGCGCTGACCACTGAACGGTACCGCAAGTGCGACTCGCTCAATACGAAATTAGTTGACATGATGACGTCTTGCGAACTTTTGATGTCAAACTCCTCCCTTATCGATGTTGCTTTCCTGGAAGAAACGAGGGCTGCCCGTTTTGGCGTGAATGATGGAGAACTATGTACGGTTGTCGAAGATGGTGTTGAGCTTACAAGGTTTGACTGTTGCGACCAATCCAGAAAGTTTCAGGAACTAGCTCAGCTTTGGGAGAGACCTGTAACTATAAGTGAGTCTAGAGAGCAAGTATGGGAAACACGATTTCGGGCAATTGCAACCTACTCAAGACGAATTTCTATTGTAGATCGGTACTCACTTCTTCACTTGCATTCCCGCCACCAAAGCGGCGAAGTGAGCGGGCTAGAGATATTTCTCAGGAAACTAAGCCGATGCGCTGGTGGTCCGAAAAAGACAGTTAATGTGTATGGATCCTCGAAAGACGTAAAAGAATCTGATGCCGAAAATACATTGAGGCGTGTTACTAGTGGCATGAACTCCGGTTCTATCGCAAGTCTTCACTTGCACGTTTGTCGGGACAGAATTTTTTCCAAAGTCGCGCATGACCGGTATATCAGATTTGACGGGGTTGCAACTGCAATGGGTGCGGGAGTATCATTGTTTCAAAACGAACCGATTCGGGAGAACTATTTGTTAGGGCTGATGGTAGACCGATCCGACCTCCTCAAGAATAACATTGAAGAGGAGTTGCGGCGTTCCTCCACACGATACAAAATTATTTAGAACCCCCGTTTAGCCCGCTCGCCGCATCACACCAACGTCGCCAACCCCACGAACGCCGGATAGGGGTGGGTCACCACCCAGGCCGGGATGGGGGCGAGGTAGGTTTGGAAGCGGCCCTTGTCCTCGAAGCGTTTGCGGAAGCCGGACAAGAGGAACGCCTGCACCAGTTGCGGCACGATGCCGCCGGCGATGAACAGCCCGCCGCGGGCGCCCAGGCTGAGCACCAGATTGCCGGCCACCGTGCCCAGCATCTCGAAGAACACGTCCAGGGTCTCCTGGCACAGCGGGTCCGATCCGGCCAGGGCGCGTTCGGTGATGACCGCCGGGCTGAGCGGTTCGGCCGGGCGGTTGGCGAGTTCGCACAGCGCCGAATGCAGGTTGACGAGGCCGGGGCCGGACAGCACCCGCTCGGCCGAGACGTGGTCGAACTGGGTGCGCAGCACGCTGAGCACCGCCTCCTCCTTCTCGTTGGCCGCCGCCATGGTGACGTGCCCGCCCTCGGTGGCGAGCGGCACCCAAAGGTCGCCGGGCGCCGGCACCAGGGCCGAGACGCCCAGCCCGGTGCCCGGTCCCAGCACGGCCATCGGCGTGTCGGGCACCGCCAAGCCGCCGCCCGCCAGCACCAGCGAGGAGGGGCCGAGGGCGCGCACGCTCATCGCCACCGCCGAGAAGTCGTTGACCACCGTCAGGGCGTCGAGCCCCAGGCGGGCGCGGGTCTCCTCGACCGAGAAGCGCCAGACGTGGTTGGTCAGATCGACTTCGTCGCCCAGCACCGGCGAGGCCACCGCGAAGGCGCCGCGCCTGGGCCGGTCGGCCGGATCGACGCCTTGCAGATAGGCCAGCGCCGCCTCGGCCGGGCCGGGATGGTCGGCGCATTTGAGGACGCGGGCGCGGGTCGGCTGCCCGTCCGGCCCAGCCAGGGCGAAGCGGGCGTTGGTGCCGCCGATGTCGGCGATCAGGCCGGATGCAGTGGTCATGATGCCTCGCTGCCGAAAGGGGCCGAAGACAGGGCGGCGAGAAACGATTCCCGCCAGCGGTCGATCGAGCTGGCGCGCACCGCGTTCATCATGTGCGCCCAACGCCGCCGCCGTTCATCCAGCGGCATTTCCAGGGCGCGCGCAAGGCTTTCGGCGACGCCATCGATATCGTAGGGATTGACCAGCAGCGCCGATTCCAATTCGCGCGCCGCTCCCGCGAAGCGCGACAGCACCAGCACGCCGGGATTTTCGGGGTCTTGCGAGGCGATGTATTCCTTGGCCACCAGGTTCATCCCGTCGCGCAGCGGGGTCAGCAGGCACACTTGGCTGAAGCGGTAGAATCCCGACAGCGTGGCCCGCTGGAAGGCGCTGTTCAGGTAATGCAGCGGCGTCCAGTCGAAATCGGCGTAGCGGCCGTTGATGTGGCCGGCCTCGGCCTCGAGCATGCGGCGCAGTTCAAGGTATTCCGGCACGTCGCTGCGCGACGGCGGCGCGATCTGCATGAAGCACACCTTGCCGCGATAGGCGGGCCGCGTCTCCAGCAGGCGCTGGAAGGCGTGGAAGCGTTGCGGCAGCCCCTTGGAATAGTCCAGCCGATCGACCCCGATGATCAGCTTGTTGGCGCCGAAATTCTTGCGCAGCCGCCGGATCGACGACAGCCGCGGCGACGCCCGCGCCAGACGTTCCAGCGGCTCGACGTCGATGCCGATCGGAAAGACCTCGGCGCGCAGGGTGCGGCCATGGGCGCGCACCAGGCCGTTCGACAGCACCGCGCCGCCGGCCTCCATGGTCACGTAGTCGTGGAAGGCGCGCAGATCGGCCGCCGTCTGGAACCCGACCACGTCATAGGCGCACAGCGAGCGCACCAGCCGGGCATGGCTGGGCAGGCACAGCAGCACCTCCATGGCCGGAAACGGGGTGTGCAGGAAAAAGCCCATCCGCTGACCCAGGCCGATGTGGCGCAGTTCCTCGCCCAGCGGGATCAGGTGGTAGTCGTGGACCCACAGATCGTCGTCGTCGCGCAGCAGGGGGCGAAGCTTTTGGGCGAACAGCCGGTTGACACGCAGATAGCCGGCATAGTCCTCGCGCTCGAAATTGGCGAGGTCGAGGCGATAGTGGAACACCGGCCAAAGGGTGCGATTGGCGAAGCCGTTGTAGTATTCCGAGTGGTCCTTGCGGCCAAGGTCCAGCGTGGCGTAGGTCACCCGCCCCTGCTCGACGACGCCCGGCTGCTCGCCCGATTGCGGGGTGATGCGGCCGCTCCAGCCGAACCACAGGCCGCCATCGCGCTCGAGCGCCTCTTGCAGGGCCACCGCCAGACCGCCGGCCCGGCTGGCGGCGTCGGGAACGGCGACGCGGTTGGAGACGACGACCAGACGAGGCAATCACCCTCCTTGTCAGCGTCCTTCCTTCGCCGCGACCAGGGCGGCGTAAAGGCGCTGATAGCGCTCGGCCGAGCGGCGCCAAGCGAAATCCTGGGCGGCCGCCGACAGCCTGATCCGTCGCCACTGTTCGGGCTGGCGGTACAGCGAGACCGCCCGCTCGAGACACCACCGCAAGGCGCTGGCGGTGGGCTGCTCGAACACGAAGCCGGTGGCCGTGCCGGCCAACAGCGTGTCATAGGTGGAGTCGACGACCGTGTCGGCCAAGCCGCCCGTCTGGTGCACGACCGGCAGCGTGCCGTAGCGGAAGGCGTAGATCTGGGTTAATCCGCAGGGCTCGGCGCGGGATGGCATCAGCAGCATGTCGCCGCCGGCCTGCATGCGGTGGGCAAGGCCCTCGTCATAGCCGATGCGCACCGCGATGCGGCCCGGATTGGCCTGGGCGGCGGCTTGGAAGTCGGCTTCCAGATGGGCGTCGCCAGTGCCCAGGACGGCGAGTTGGGCGCCCTGGCCGATCAGGGTCGGCAACGCGGCCAGCAGCAGGTCCATGCCCTTCATGTCGTTGAGCCGGCTGACCACGATGGCGAGCGGCGCCCCCCCGTCGCGGTCCAACCCCACCTCGCCCTGCAGGGCCAGCTTGTTGGCCAGCTTGCCCTCGGGCTCGGCGGGTTGGTAGCGTTGGGCCAGATGCGGATCGCTGGACGGGTTCCACACGCCGTAATCGGCGCCGTTCAGAATTCCGGTCACGTCGGCGGCGCGATGGGCGAGCAGCCCTTCCAGCCCGCAGCCGAACGCCGGGGTCTGGATTTCGCGGGCGTAGGTCGGGCTGACCGTGGTGATCTGGTCGGAATAGGCCAAGGCCGCCTTGAGGAAGGACATCCCGCCCCAGAACTCCAGCCCGTCGATGGTGTACATCGACCAGGGCAGGCCCAGACGGGCGACGGTGTCGGCGGGGAAGCGGCCCTGATAGGCGATGTTGTGGATGGTCGACACGGTCGCCGGCCGCGGACCTCCCCAGGCGTGCAGAAAGGCCGGCGCCAGTCCGGCCTGCCAGTCGTTGCCGTGCAGGATGTCGGGAACCCAGCCCAGTGGGGTGGTCGGCTGCGACAGCACCGCCGCCACCCAGCCCAGCAGGCCGAAGCGCACCGGGTTGTCGGGCCAGTCGCGGCCGGCGCCGTCCTGATAGGGGCCGCCGCCACGCGCATAGGCGGCGGGGCAGTCGATCAGCAGCAGCGGCACGCCGCCATCCGGGGTGCGCGCCTCGATCAGGCGGGTCTCGCCGGCGCCCAGCGGAACGCCCAGATTGGCGACCTCGCGCTTGTCGGTGGCGGCCTCCAAAGCCTGGGGATAGCCGGGCATCAGAATGCGCACGTCGTGACCCAACTCGACCAGGGCGCGCGGCAAGGCGCCCGACACGTCGGCCAGCCCACCGGTCTTGATCAGCGGGTAGACCTCGGAGGAAACGAACAGCACGCGCATGCCGATATCCCTGAAAGTGCTTGTGGCGCCCAGCGTATATGATGAAATGCGATGGGGGAATGGGCTTGCCCGGCTTGAGCTTTGGGCGGGAGTGTGGCACGGTCGGGCCCAGGCTGAACGGAGGGAAGCGGATGTTCAACGCCAACGATCACGGCGCCACCATCGACTTCGAGGCCACCCATCGCTTGCGGCGCACCTTGGCGCTGGTGCTGGCGGGTGGTCGCGGCAGCCGGCTGCGCGATCTCACCAACTGGCACGCCAAACCGGCCGTGCCATTCGCCGGCAAGTTCCGGATCATCGACTTCACCTTGTCGAACTGCATCAATTCGGGCATTCGGCGGATCGGGGTGCTGACCCAATACAAGGCGCATTCGCTGATCCAGCACATTCAGCGCGGCTGGGGATTCCTGCGCGGCGAGTTCAACGAATTCATCGAGCTTCTGCCCGCCCAGCAGCGCACCACCGACGAGAACTGGTATCGCGGCACCGCCGACGCGGTGTTCCAGAATTTGGACATCATCCGCGCCCACAAACCGGAATTCGTGCTGATCCTGGCCGGCGACCACGTCTACAAGATGGATTACGGCAAGATGCTGGCCCATCACTGCGCCACCGGCGCCGACGTGACGGTGGGCTGCATCGAGGTGCCGATCAAGATCGCCTCGGGCTTCGGCGTGATGTCGGTCGATTCCGACCTGAACGTCCTGCGCTTCGATGAAAAGCCCGCCAACCCCGAGCCGATGCCCGGCAGCGCCGATCAGGTGCTGGCCAGCATGGGCATCTACATCTTCAACGCGAAGTTCCTGGACGAGCTGCTGATGCTCGACAGCGAGCAGCCCAACTCGGCGCATGATTTCGGCTCGAACATCATCCCGTCGCTGATCGGCCGCTACAAGGTGGTGGCCCACCGCTTCCAGGACTCCTGCGTCATGGAAGGCCAGGAAGAGGCCTATTGGCGCGACGTCGGCACGGTCGACGCCTATTGGGAAGCCAATATCGACCTGACCACGGTGACCCCGTCGCTGAACCTTTACGACACCACTTGGCCGATCTGGACCTATCAAGAGCAGCTTCCGCCGGCCAAATTCGTGTTCGACGGCGACAACCGCCGCGGCATGGCGGTCGATTCGATGGTCTCGGGCGGCTGCGTGATCTCGGGCGCCACGGTGCGCCGCTCGCTGCTGTACTCGAACGTGCGCGTCAATTCGTATTGTCTGGTCGAAGACACCGTGGTGCTGCCCAACGTCGATCTGGGCCGCCACGCCCGGCTTAGGCGTTGCGTGATCGACGGCAATTGCCGGGTTCCGCCCGGTCTGGTGGTCGGCGAGGACGCCGAACTCGACGCCTCGCGCTTCTACCGCACCGAAACCGGCGTCACCCTGGTGACCGCCGAGATGCTGGCGCG
>JADFZP010000024.1:6112-7457 GCA_015232485.1 Alphaproteobacteria bacterium | reverse complement strand
GCTTCTACCGCACCGAAACCGGCGTCACCCTGGTGACCGCCGAGATGCTGGCGCGGTTGGAGCGGTAAGGCCTAACCCACCACCTCGTCCTCGCGGCAGACCACGCGGTCCTTGCCGGATTGCTTGGCGACATACATGCGCTGGTCGGCCTTGTCGACCAAGGTCTCCCATTCCTCGGCGCCATCCGACAGGCGCTCGGCGACGCCCATGCTGGCGGTCTGGCGTGCGCCGTCGGGGCGGTCGCCCAGCCCGGCCTCGCGCAGGCGGGCGATCGCCGCCATGGCCCCGGCCGAATCGGCGCCGGGCATGACGACCACGAATTCCTCGCCGCCCCAGCGGACCAGGATGTCGCCCCGGCGCAGCATCTTCCGCAACGCGGTGGCGGCGCGGCGCAGGGCGTCGTCGCCCTCCTCGTGGCCGAAGCGGTCGTTGATCGCCTTGAAGTCGTCGAGATCGACGAAGGCCACGGTCAGCGGCAGGCCGGCGCGGGCCGCCTGGTTGAATTGCAGGTCCAGCAGTTCCTCGCCGACCCGGCGGGTATAGGCGCGGGTCAGCCCGTCATGCGACGCCTGCGAGACCAGTTGCATCATGAAGTGAAGCTGGCTCATCCCCGCCAGGGTGGCCACCACGGCGAGCAGGGCGAGCAGCCACAGCGCCCCCAGATTCGACGAGAAGCTGAGCACATGCGAGCCCGACAGGGTGACCGCCAGCTTGGCCGTCCACAACGGCGCGGCCAGCATCGCGCCCTCGAGGGCGGTGATCGGAAACACCGACAGGCCGGCGACCATCACGAAGGGCAGGAAGGCGTAGCCGGCGGCGATCACCTGCTGGGCGTCGCCATGGATCTCGAAATGGCCGAGCAGCGGAACGCTGACCAGAAAGAACACGGTGGGGATCGACAGCAGCCAAGCCAGCGCCCGATGCGCCGAGGCCATGCTTTCCGAATGGCGGAAGGCCATCGCCAGCGCCACGAACGCCACGGTCGCCATCACCCGCAAGCCGGTCAGCGCGGCGCCCAGATTGGACTCGAAGATCAACAGGTCGATGGGAATCCACAGCGGCGTCAGCAGGGTGAACACCGCCGCCACGATGCGGACCCGCGAGATGATCAGAAGGGCGCGGCGCCGCTGCACCAGGGGCGACTGGTCGCCCGGCAGGAACAGATCGCGCACTTCGGCGAAGGTCAATTCGCCAAACATCTTGGCCAAGGCGGTCCTGATGACCTGATCGGCGGTCGGCACGTTTCTCGTCCCCGTCCCTGCCTTTCGGCGTTCTCGGCCGGAATCGTAAAGGCCCAACGAAACCAAAGCAACAAAATCCCTGGGCCGTCCCTCACGTCCTCTTG
>JADFZP010000024.1:0-6012 GCA_015232485.1 Alphaproteobacteria bacterium | reverse complement strand
GCCGTCCCTCACGTCCTCTTGATGGTGTGAGGCGGCGCGATCGGGCCCGAATCGACGCGGCGGCGGTCGGGCTCGACGGCGGTCAGGGGATCGCAGGCCACCATCGAGGCGCGGCAGCGTTCGGCCAGCCGCTGATAGGCGATGGTCGCCTCGCCCTTCCAGGCCAGCTCGGCCTCGGTCAATTCGCGCAGCACGCGGGCCGGAACGCCCGCGACGAGGGTGCGCGGCGGCACCACGAACCGCGCCTTGACGAAGGCCAGCGCCGCGACCATCGCCGATTCGCCGATCTCGGCGCCGTCGTTGATCACCGCGTTCATGCCGATCAGCGCGTTGCGCCGCACGATGCAGGAATGCAGCACCGCGCCGTGCCCGACATGGCCATCGCGCTCGACCACCGTGTCGGCCTGGGGATAGCCGTGCATGACGCAGTTGTCCTGGAGGTTGGCGCCCTCCTCCAGGATCAGGCGGCCGAAATCGCCCCGCAACGAGGCGCCCGGCCCGACATAACAGCGCGGCCCCACGATGACGTCGCCGATCAGCACCGCCGTGGGATGGACATGGGCGGTGGGATCGACCACCGGCACCACGCCCTCGAGGGAATAAATAGGCATGAACCCAGGATAGACCACGGCGGCCCGCCGTGCCACAGTCGGGCGCATCCACGGCTTGAGGAAACGCGGGCATGGGCGGTGAGCAGGCGGAAAAGCTGGCCAAGGCGGTCGGCCTGGCGATTTACCAGAAGGACCACGCGGTGCGCGCCATGGGCATCGTGCTGGAAGACATCGGGCCGGGTCGCGCCCGCATGGCGATGGTCGTGCGCCGCGACATGCTGAACAGCCATCAGACCTGCCATGGCGGCGCCACCTTCACGCTGGCCGACGCCTGTTTCGGCTATGCCTGCAACTCGTACAACCACGTCGCCGTGGGGGCGAGCTGCGACATCGCCTACCCGGCCCCCGCCCACGAGGGCGACCGGCTGACCGCGATCGCCGAGGAGCGCCACCGCAAGGGCCGCGGCGGGGTCTACGACGTGACGGTGACCAACCAGAAGGGCGAGGTGGTCGCCCTGTTCAGGGGCCACAGCCGGCGCCTGGACGGCACCCTGATTTAGACCTTCCGGTGCGCTTGCCTCTCCCCTATAAGAGCAACCCTGGAATTCCGTCTTAGGGGAGAGCCTGGGTCATGTTCATCAAGGAGCCGCCGCCCAGGGAGATGCTCGATCCGCTCGAGCGGGCCAGCCGCGACGAATTGCGCGCGGTCCAGCTCGATCGCATGAAATGGTCCGTGCGCCACGCCTTCGACAACATCGCCCATTACCGCGTCAAATGCGAGGCGGCCGGCGTCCATCCCGACGATCTGAAGACCCTGGCCGATCTGGGCAAGTTCCCCTTCACCACCAAGGACGATCTGCGCCAGACCTATCCCTTCGGCATGTTCGCGGTGCCGATGAGCCAGGTGTCGCGGGTCCACGCGTCCAGCGGCACGACCGGCAAGCCGACCGTGGTCGCCTATACCCGCAACGACATCGAGATGTGGGCCGGGCTGATGGCCCGCTCGATCCGCGCGGCCGGCGGGCGGCCGGGCGACAAGGTCCACGTCGCCTATGGCTATGGCCTGTTCACCGGCGGCCTGGGCGCCCATTACGGCGCCGAGAAGCTGGGCTGCGTGGTGATCCCGATGTCGGGCGGACAGACCGAGAAGCAGGTCCAGTTGATCCGCGACTTCCAGCCCGACATCATCATGGTCACGCCGTCCTATGTGCTGAACATCGCCGACGAGATGGAGCGCCAGGGCATCGACCCGCGCGAGACCAGCCTGCGCATCGGCATCTTCGGCGCCGAGCCGTGGACCAACCAGATGCGCGCCGAGATCGAGGCCCGGCTGGGCCTGGACGCCATCGACATCTACGGCCTGTCCGAGGTGATCGGCCCCGGCGTCGCCCAGGAATGCGTCGAGACCAAGGACGGCCTGCACATCTGGGAAGACCATTTCTATCCCGAGATCATCGACCCGGCGACCGGCGAGGTGATGCCCGACGGCGAGTATGGCGAGTTGGTCTTCACCTCGCTGACCAAGGAAGCCCTGCCGGTGATCCGCTACCGCACCCGCGACCTGACCCGGCTGATGCCCGGCACGGCGCGGCCGATGCGGCGGATGGACAAGGTCACCGGCCGCTCGGACGACATGCTGATCATCCGGGGCGTCAACGTGTTCCCCAGCCAGATCGAGGAATTGCTGTTGAAGGACAGCCGCCTGTCGCCGCATTACGTGCTGGAGCTGTTCCGCGACGGCCACATGGACGGGCTGGACGTGGTGGTCGAACCCCGCGTCGACATGGCCCCGCCCGACGCCGAGGCGTGCAAGGCGATGGCGCGCGACCTGCAGCACCATATCAAGTCCTTCATCGGCATCACCACCCGCGTCAAGGTGGTCGAGGTCGGCACCGTCGAGCGTTCGCAGGGCAAGGCCAAGCGGGTCATCGACCGCCGGCCCCGCCAACAGTAAGGAAGCCCCCCATGCGCCAAGTCAGCTATTTCTTCGGCGGCCACCTCGCCGACTTCCCCATTCCCGACGACTTCTATCAAGCCTTCGCCGAGCGGGTGACCAACGTCCCCACCAGCCCCGGCCCCGATTTGGAGAAGGCCCGCCTGTGCCTGGAAAAGGTGCTGACGGTGATCGCCGACGAGGGCCAGCCCGGCACCCAAGGCCAGGACGAGATGATGGCCGCCGCCTATATCTGGTTCTTCTTCAACAACGCCGCCCCCGAATCGGCGATCGAAGGCGACGTCATCGTGGTCGACTACGACGGCGACGGCCAGGACATCGCCTATGTCCCGATGGCCGACGTCGATCTGGTGCCCGAGGACTGATCCCGCGTCGTGGCGCCGTCCAGGTGGTCGAGCCCCACCCCCGCGAAGCGGAGCCGCAGTCGGGTGCCGAGGGGATTTTCATCCCGTCGCTCCAACGCGCTGATTTTGGCCGTCATACCGGCGAGCCATTTGCTTGACTCGCCTCACTAGCCCCTTTCGCCGTCATGCCCGTGCTTGACACGGGCATCCACGTGTCACCGCCCATGCCATTGTTCCCAAGGCTGTTCCCGCGGAGCCGCGTGGATGGCCGGATCAAGTCCGGCCATGACGAGTGGAAATACCGGCGAGCACCGCTTCGTAATCTGAGTTCGAAGCCCTGGCGCTCACTCGGCCGCCAGCATGACCGCCACCACCATCAGGAACACGGCGAATTCGGCGAGCGTGGTCCAGGCGATCATCCGGGCGACGCGGCGGCCTTGCGGGGTCATGCGCAGCCAAAAGCGTTCGGTCCACCAGCGCCACGGGCCGAAGCCGCCCCAGCGCCGCCAGCGCGGCAGGAAGCCGCCGATCGCCTGGCCCCAGGCCAGCAGCGAACGGTCGACCTCGTCGAGCCGCGTCCGGCGCTCGTCTTCGCTGGCGCCCGAGTAATCGTCCTCGATCACCAGCCGGGCGCCTTGGGGCAGCGGCTCGATGTCCAGCCGCGTCGCCTTCTTGAGCAGCCCCTCCCAGGCGAGCGAGAAGCCCCGCTCGTCCTCGGCCAAGCTGGCGCGGGTCGCGAGGGGCCGCCCGTCCAGCGCGCCGACCAGGGCGAAGCCCCCGCCCTCGGCCACGAATGACGTCACCTCGAGCAGGGGATTGAGGCGCAACAGCCGTTCGATGTCGCGGCAGAAGGCGCGCAGCTCGTCCGGCGCGAGCTTCGTGTCCACCGAGACCCAGGCGCGATCCTCGTCCGTCATGGGCCGGGATGCGGCACCACGAGGAGGGGCACGCCAAGCCCCTTGACCAGCGGCTCGACGTCGAGGCGGGAGCGGTGCCCCTTGACCCCCTTGGGCCGGGGCGCGCCGATCACCACAAGATCGATTCCGCCCTCGGCCGCCACCTCCAACAGGGTCTTGGCCGGCTTGCCGATCGCCACGACATGGCCGTAAGCCACGCCGCGCGCCGCCGCCTGGGCGGACAGGCGGTCGATTTCGGCGCGGGCGTCCTTCTCCAACTCGGCTTCGAGATGGCTTTCATAGCGGATGCGGCTGCCCGCGTTGTTCAGCCAGTCGTCGCCGGTCATGCCGTGCCAGAAATCGGCGACGATGTAGAGATGCCGGATCGAACCGCCCTCGGCCACAAGGTCGAGGGCGGCGGATTCGGCGGCGCGGGCGCCCGGCGTGCCATGGCTGGCCAACAGGATGCGCCGGAAGACCCCCGCCATCGCGTCAGACAAGCACGTAGACGCCAACGGTGATCAGCACCGCGACCAGCAGCGCCATGAAGTCCTCGCGACGGTCGCTCGCGAAGATGCTGAGCGCCGAGCCGCGATGGAAGGTCAGCTTGCCTTCCTTCTGAACGTCGATGCTTTGGTCGGTCATCGCTTCCTCCCCACTCAGATGGTTTCGCGAACGAACATGAGGACGACGATCAGCGAGCCGATCGCCTTGACGGTGCCGACCACGCCGCCGATCACCAGCGGCTGTCCCCCCGCCTGTTTCAAGGCCGCCAACGTGATCTGCATGCCCAGGCCGGTCAGCCCGAACGCGAACAGCCACGCGATCCAGTCACGGAACGCGGCGATCTTGGGCGCCGTGTGCCGGACCGCCGAATGCGCCTTCTTCAAGACGCCGCTGGCGTCCTTCGACAGGGTTCCGGCGTTGACCACGCCGCGCAGGGTGTCGTCGTCGTCGGTGCTCATCACCTTGCGATTCTCGATCAGGCGCTGGAGGGCGCCCCGTTGATCCTCGCGCGTCACCTTGGACGCCTCGGCGCCGAGCGTGGCGATCTGCTCGTTGGTCAACAACTTCTTCTCGGAGATGTTGTTGTCGAAATAGGCGCCCTGGTAATGGTTGGCCGGCGCGAAGATGCCCGTCGAGCTGAGGGCGAACAGCAGGATGAAGCCGATCACGAAGACGGGGAACTTCTCGACCAGCACGCGGCCGATATTGACCGTCTGGGCGCCCTCTTCATGCTTGACGAACCAGATCGCCAGCCAGATCACGATGATCGGCAGGAACAGCACGCGGGTGATGTTGAAGATCTCGGCCACCTTCAACGTCTCGATGCCGTTGGGCTGGAACGCCAGGGCGGCGCCCGCCACCTGGGCCGAATTGAGGATGCCGGTGCCCGCCCAGGCGCCGAACTGGACGTAGCCCAGGCCCAGCAGATGTCCGACCACCGGGAACAGGAACATGCAGCCGACGCCCCACACCAGGATGGTTCCGATGGTGTAGGCGATGTCGGCCGAGCGCGCCTGGACCACCGGAGCGCTGGCCACCGCCGCCGACACGCCGCACACGCCGACGCCGGCCGCCAGCACGCCCGTCATGGTGTTGGGCAGCTTCTTGTGCCGGCCGAACAGCAGCACCATCCACACCGAGCCCAGCACGAAGACGCCGACCAGCACCACCGACAATTTGCCGAGCTGCGCCAGTTCGGCCAAGCTGTAAAGGGTGCCCAGCAGGATGACGCCGGTCTTCAGCCCCAGCCGCGACACGCGCACCCCGTTTTGCGCCCAGGTGGGAATGCCCACCACGTTGACCACGAACATCCCCGCCAGGATGCCGATCACCACGTAGTTCAAGCCCATCACGTCGTGCAGGTACTTGCCGCCCAGCACCGGGCCCATCATCTTGCTGAGCGTGGCCACCGCCGGATCGAAGAACCAGCGGATCATCATCGCCAGGAACAGGATGAACATCGCCCCGGCGATGGTGCTGGCGTAATAGTCGAGATGGCCCGGCTGGTGTTTGCCAAACAGGTGCCACAGGCCGACCACGGTGCCGATGCCGCCGAAAATGTAAGAGAGCCTGACCATCTCGCCGGCGTTCTTGCCGGCGCCCAGCCACTGGAGCACCCCAGCCAGCGACCCCGCCTGGGTCGCGGCGGCCAGCGCCAGCAGCAGCAGCCCCATGATCAACAGGGCCGGATGGCGATGGGTGTACACCATCGTTGGCGCGGCCGTCGCCGCCCCCGTTCCGACTTGGTTCATTTCCCCCCC
>JADFZP010000023.1 GCA_015232485.1 Alphaproteobacteria bacterium | reverse complement strand
CATCATCGCAGACCCGGCTACGCTGAGAAGGCAGTCGTGGGAGGACGCTTACCAGAACGACGGATCGAGCGATCGAGCTGTGATGGCTGGGAGCGGAATTCGGACTCTGGTCACGGGGTCGGATCAGATCAGCGCGGGGCGCTTCCGGACGGGCGGCGGGGAGGGATAAAGGATGACGCCCGTCTCGTCCATCGAGACGTGGGCGTCGGGATACGCGGCGAGCGCCAGCGCGAGCGGTTCATGAAATTTCCGTCGAAAAAATCGGACCTCCTGATAGCCGGCGCCGAACTGGTCGAACATGGCGCGCCATGTGATTGGCGTCGGCTTTTCCAGTCGGTGCAGGCGGTACGCCAGCCAGATGTAGACATCGATGGCGGCGGATCGCTGCCCGATCTGTTTGATGGCGGTTTCGAGGACGGGCAGGGGATGTTCGATCAGGCTTTGATAGAAGCTTTCGTCGAGACGCACGGCTTCACGCCACAGGGTCATTTGGCTGTCGCGGTCGCCTTTGGTTGGCACGATCGCATCGCGCACGAAGCTGCCGTTGGTGATGAGCGTCGCTTCGCTGAAAGAGCGGTAGAAGGTCAGGCGGCAAAGGGACAGGCGCTTGCACTGTTCGCGAACGATCCGATAGGTCTTGCCGCCGTTGTCGATCCCCATCGTGCAAAGCCACTGATTCATCGAGCGGCCAAGTTCGATGTCTCGGCTGCGCGTCCTGACGGCTTCCGTCTGCAGGTACAGCAAGATCATGCGCGCGACGCTGCCGAAGGGGATGCCGACGGAGTTGTCTTCGATGTCGGTGCCGCTTTCGATCCGCAGCTTGATATTGCCGCCGTGTCGGATCCACACCGTTTCCGGCCCTAGATCCTTGTGGGGCAACGCCGTCATCGCGAACCCCGCATGCATGATGCCGATGCGCTGTTCTTCGTCGGACATCACAGCATAGGCGGTGTCTATGCAAGTGCGGTCGAGCTTGTCCGAGCTGCTGGCGCGCGCTTGGTCGATGCCTTGCTGTTTGATGAGCTGGTGGATTTGCCCCATTTCGCTTCCCCCGGTCTGCTTGAAAATCCATCAACAGGTTCGGCGCGTCAATTCGGACTCTGGTCACGCAAGCTATTTGAAACCTATTTGCCTAGATCTATTAGTTTCGTGACCAGAGTCCGGTGGATAACCGCGAGTCGCGTGACCAGAGTCCGATTCCAGCGTGACCAGAGTCCGAATTCCGGCTGTGGAAAACTCGCGAATCGAGGGGGGCGTGACTAGAGTCCGAACCCGGTCTGTGGATAAAAATCACGACTCCGATTCGCGACGCGCGCCGGAGGTGAGATCCTCGAGGAACTCGGATGCCGGATCGACGCCGGTGACCAGCAGGTGGTCGCGCGCCCGGGTGCAGGCCACGTAGAGGAGGTGGCGCTCGGTGTCGTAGACCTCCTCGAGGTCGGCGTCGTCGGTCACGCTCGCGATCCGCTCTTGCGAGGGAATCACCTCGTCGTCGCAGGCCATCACCGCCACGGCCCGGAATTCCAGGCCCTTGGCGAGATGCATGGTGCCGATCGACACGCGGCCGGGCGCCGTTTCCAGCTTGTCGTTCAGTTCCCGCCCCGGAACCCCGATGCCCTTCAGGGCCAGGCGGGCGCGCCGGATCTGGGCCTCGGATCGCACGAAGACGCCGATTTCGTCGGGCTGGACGCCGTCCTCCAGCAATTCCATGACCCAGAAGCCGACGGCCTTCGCCTCCTCGTCGGCGTCGGCGAAGGTCTCGACCTGGGGAGGCGGGCCGTTGAACAGCGAGACGGCGCCTGTCCGGCTTTCGGTATTGCCGTCCACATCGGCGATGGCGCCGGGCAGCAGCCGGTCGGCTTGGGCGCGGATTTGGTGCGAGGTGCGATAATTGATCCGCAAGGTGTGGGAGCGCCCCCGCACGTCCACCCCGAGCGACAGCCACGAAAAGGGCTGCTGGAAAATGCGCTGGCCCAGATCGCCGGTGAAGCACAGCCCGTCCTGGCGGTCGCCGACCAGCGAGGCGAGGAAGCGCATCTCGGCCACCCCGAGATCCTGGGCTTCGTCGATCACCGCGAAATCGAACGGCGACGTGCCGGCCAGGTGTTCGGTCAGACGGCCGAAGACATCGGCCCAGGTGACCGCGCCGCGCTCGGCCAGTCCGGCCCGCACCTGCGCGAAGATACCCCACATGACTTCGCGCTGCTTGCCGCCGATCCGGGTCTTGCGGCCCAGCCGGGCCACGTCCCGATAGTCCTCCCAGCGGCGCAGTTGCCAGGGGTCCACCACCTCCGACCACTCCCCCAGCAGGAACTTCGGGGTGAACCGCCGTCCGCCCTCGGACTGGGCGAGCGGCGCCAGCAAGGACTGGATCAGACTGGCCGAGGCGATGTTGGGCTGACCGAAGGCCTTGGCGTGGAGATCATAGCCGAGGCCGGTGATCGACCGAACCGTGATCCGTCCGGCCACATCCCCTTCGCCGCCGACCAGGCGCGCCAGCTTCACCTTCAAGGCATTGGCCAGCGTGTTCGAGAACGTGGTCAACAGCACCTTGGCCGCGGGGTCGCGCCGCGCCAGGAACACCGCGCGATGCAGCGCGACGATGGTCTTGCCGGTGCCCGCCGTTCCCGAAACGCGCACCGGCCCGCCATGATCCCGCTCGACCAAGGTCCGCTGGGCGGGATGAAGGAAGACGGTCCATTTGTCCCAGGGATAATCCAGGGCGCGCGCCAACTCGTCGACATTGTCGAGCACGCGGAAACGCCGCTGGGCGTCGGGGTGGCTAAACGGATCGGCGCCCGCCTCGATCTTGGCGGCGGGACGCAACACGCCGGTCGCGACGTAATCCAGCAGGGCCTCGACCGCTTCGGCGGGCAGGTGCTCGGTCAAATCGAAGATGCTGTCTTCCGAGGCCTTGTAGACCGTGTCCACCCATTCCGGCGGCACGCCCGCACCCACGATCTCGTCACGGGTCAGCGCGAGGAACAGCGGCGGCAGGAATCGCTCTTGCGGCACGTCGGCGACGGGAGCCCGCGCCACCTCGTCGAGAACCCGCTCGCGGATCGTGACGAGCTGCGCCGCGCCGGTGGTGGGATGGCGCTCGATCTTGCGCCGCTCCGCCCAGCCATAGGCGTCGTCATGATGGCCCACATAGCACAGGAGCAGGCTGGCGGCCGTCTTGTGAACGATCAGCCGGATGTCGGCGTTGACCCGCACCGACCAGAAGTCGGGATCCCTGGCCCGATCGACCTTGTGGAGCCTCATGCCGGGGGCGGCGGGGTCCAGTTGGAGATCGAACGCGGTGGTCTTGACCGCCTTCTGCTCGTGACCGCTCAGCTTGGTCAGGCTGGCGGTGAAGGTGTCGGCGATGCGGAAATCCATCATCCTCTCCCGATCAGCCGGTCCAGCCGCTCCGAGCGCAGCCGATAGGGCTTGTCCCATTCCTCCTCGGGCCGGTCACCGGGCGGACACCACTCCTCCTCCCAGGCGCGCCGCAGGTCGCGGCCCTCCCAGAACCGCATCAGGGGCGCGTAGATGGATTCGACCAGGGCGCGGCGCGGCACCAGGACGTCGATGTCGACGATCTCGTCCCGCGCGATACCCCGCTCGTCGACATCGACAAGGAACCGCACCAGCGACCCGTCGTCGGCCGGCAGGACGTGACACTGGATCCAGAGACAGTCGATATCGATGGTCAGGCGCGCGAAGCGGCCGTCCGCCACGTTCTCAAGCCAAGCGACCATGTCGCGGAAGGGATCGTGAAGCTCGCTGGCGTCGAACGAGCAGACCCCGTTTCCGGCCGTCAGCGTGATGGGCAGCCGTCCGAGTTCAGGGATTCCGAAGGTCGCTTCGATGGCGGCCACCGGAACCGGCGCCCCTGGCGGCCGCGTCATCGGCTCGTCCGGCGCCCGCCAGCATTCGGCGGCCGGATCGTAGGTCCATTGCCCCCATCCGCGGCAGACGAAACCGAAGGTGCCTGGGGGATCGATCGCGCGATCGGTGGGAATATCCCGAATGACGATCACCTCCCGCACGTCGAGCCCGGCCCGGCGCAGCGCGTCGGCATAGGCGGGCGCGTCGAGCCTGCCGATCTCCCACCGCCAGCCGGGGCGCGAGGCAAGGCGCACCGCGTACAGCCAGGCCATCACATCGGGATGGGGCTTCATGCGTCACCCCACCGCGAACACCTTCATCACCTCGTCCCCCAGATGGTTGATGACCTTGACCGCGATGCGGCCGGACTGGGGCTTGTCGAAGGGACGGGAGATGTCGCTGTTGAGAGCGTCCCAGGCCTCCTTGTCGATCTCGGCCTTCAGCGTGGTCTTCAGGGCCTTGTAGGGATCGTTGGCGCCCAGGAAATAGGCGTGGCGGACGAAGAAGCTTTCCTCGTCGTAATCGGTGTCGACGAACCAGACGGCGATGGTGTCGGGGCCGCCGGACTCGATTTCGCCGGTCGAGGGATGGAAGATGTCCACGCCCCTGATCCTCACCTGCACCCGGCCGTCGTCGCGCCGGATGATGTCGATGTCGGGTTCGCCGAACACCACGAACAGGTTGCCGGCGCCGGTGCTCTTCAGTTCGCCCATGTGAAGCTCGGGGTTCATGCGGGCCTTCAGCACCGGGATGCGCCCCAGCTTGTCGAACTCGGCGGAATGGGCGTCGTAGTTGAAGGCGCAGGCGATCAGCACGTCGAAGCCCGCGTCGCCGGCCTCGCGCGCCGCCGCCACCAGATCGGGGCGCGACACGGTGCCGAATTCGGGACCGATGAAGATGCCGGCGCGGCGCCGCGTCTCGCCCTCCATGAACAGGCCCTCGGCGCAGATGAACGCGCCCGGCCAGCCGGTCACGGCGGTGAAGACGACGCGGTTCTCCTTGTGCGCCTGCTGGACGCCGGCGGCGCGCAGGTTCTCCAGGATCATCTGGACGAAATCGCCCTCGTCGCGCTCGGGCGTGGCATGGCGGCCCTCGCTGGCCCGTAGGATGTCGATCAGCTCGTCGTCCTGGTCGAAGGCCAGCACGCGATGCGGCGACAGGCTTTCCACCGTGAACGGCCCGGCCACGCGGACCTTGGAAGGGTCCGGGTAGGGCTTGTCGTAGAGATATTCGGTTTCCGCCTTGGCGGCGATCGAGGCGTCGATCTCCTTCTGCCGCCGGATGCGCGCCTCCCACCAGAGGGCATGCGGCTGGGCGGCCTCCGGCGACCATTCCGGGTCCGCCTCGCGGGGGATTTCCCATTCCTCCCAGGACGCGCCGAGCGCCGCGTTCAGTTGGGCGCGCAACGGCTCGAGCACCGCCTGCGCCTTCTCCCAGATCACGTCGATCTCGACGTTGTTGGCGATCGACTTCAAGGTGATGTGCGGCACCCGCTCATAGACGAAGCCCTGGCGGATGTCGCCGCGAACCGGCGCCTCCTTGGGCGGGGTGCGGGTGATCTGGCCTTCCTTGACCTGCCCGTCGCGGGAATCGGCCAGCAGGTAATAGGGATAGCGCGCTCCCATGATGCGCGCGCGGGCCAGAGCCAGCGAGACGCGCGAGGTGTCGATGGTGATCCAGCGGCGGCCCCACTGCTCGGCGACATACGCGGTGGTGCCGGAGCCACAGGTCGGGTCGAGAACGAGGTCGCCGGGGTCGGTGGCCATCAAGAGGCAGCGCTCGACCACACGGCGAACAGTTTGCACCACATATATTTTCGGCTCGGCAAATCCGCTTTGCCGGGTGTCGTCCCAGATGTTGTTGATAGGTCTGAACGGAAAGTCTGAGGAAAACCTCACGAAGCGAAGCGTATTTCCTACACCTATAAGTCGGCAGGCGCAGTCCAGCCGCCGCATTCCACGGCGGTCCGTCCGAAATGTTCCAGATCCAGGAGTAAATCGTTTTCCGAAAACGCTATACTCTCTAAGATCTTCTCCTTGTGGAGGTCTTTGGTTTGTAATTGGATTGGCACGAAAAATATTTGATCCTGGAGGCAGAGCGGCTGTGCCGCTAACTTCATCCTTATTTAGTTGCCTGCGTGTACCGTCAGGAAGGTCAATATAAGGAGCGTTTTGATCTTCTTCAGACAGACGCTCTTCATATTGCGGACGATATTTTACATTAATTCTATTTTTCGCATACCAAATGATGGTGTCATAGGTGCTATCCAGACCCTGGCTCCCCTTCCCAGTCGTTTTCCTGAAAACAATTTGGGCCATGAAATTTTCGTCGCCAAATACTTCATCCATTAACGATCGTACACGATGAATATTCTCGTCACCGATCTGAGTAAATATTGACCCGGTATCCGCCAGAAGATCTCGTGTCACCGTCAGCCGGTCTCGCAGATAGGACAAATAGCTGTGAACCCCATCCCGCCACGTATCGCGGAATGCCTTGACCTGCTCTGGTTCGCGCGTGACATGGTCCTTCTTGCCATCCTTCACGTCGCGGCTGGTCGTCGACCACTGGAAATTTGAGTTGAACTTGATCCCATAGGGCGGGTCGAAATAGATGCACTGGACCTTGCCGCGCAGTCCCTCGCGCTCGGCGAGGCTGGCCATGACCGACAGGCTGTCGCCCAGGATCAGGCGGTTATTCCAATTGATGTCGTGCTGATAGAACTCGGTCGCCGCCTCCTTGTCGGGATAGCCGTTGAAATCGGCGAACAGGTCGAGCGTGGCGACCGTCCGCTTGCCGCGCGCCATGCTTTCGCGCTTCAAGTCCTCGATCAGGGCCTTGGGGTGGACCTTCTCCTGGATATAGAGGGGTGGCGCCTGGACGATCAGGTCCGACCAATCCTGCTCGTCCTTGCCGCGCCACACCAGTTGCGGGTCGATGTCGCGGTTGCGGCGCTCGTAGGCGACGCGCACCGGGGCCTTCTGGTCGTCGCCCATCACCGACTGCAATTCGGCCGTCGGGATGTTCGTGCGCTTGGCGTCCTTGTGGGTCAGGGTCTCGACGTCAATCCGCTTGGCCATCTCTTCCTCACACCGTCTCGTGCGCGGCGGCAGCCGCATGAGCGTCGATCAACGCGCCGAATCCCGCCTCCATCTCGTAGACGGCCGTGAATTCGGCGAAGGCCCAGCGGCCGAACTTGCCCAGGTTGTTGACGCCCGGCACCCAGTAGGCGCGCATGGTGTTGGCCTTCTCCTTGGCGTCCTCGCCCCTGTAGCCCTTCACTTCGACCACCAGGTTGAGCGGGTCGGGGTGGCCGTCATCCACCTGGACGATGAAGTCGGGCAGATATTTCCGGGGCGTGCCCGCCATCAGATAGGGCACCTCGAGGCCGAGACTGTGGTTCTTGACATAGGCGCGCACGCGCGGATGGGATTCCGCCACGCGGCAGAATTCCGCCTCCCAATCGCTGTCGCAGACCACCCAGTTCACATGGCAGCGCGTCTCGGCGGTAAGCCAGCGCGCGGCCTTCGTCGTGGTGAAGTTGACGTGGGCGGTCGAGCCGGTGGGATTGTAGGGGTCGAGAATCGCCTTGATGGGGCGCTCGCCCTCCAGCGCCTCGGTGATGGCCGCCTTGATGCGCTCGGCGGCCATGTCGGCGATCTCCTGGTAGGCGAGCTGTCCGGGGAAGGTGCCGCCGGTGCAGCGCAGATAGCCGCCGTCCAGCCACTGGCGGGTGATGCGCTTGAGCTGTCCGAACAGATGGAGCTTCGGCTCCTCGCCGGGGTCGCGGTACTTCTGGTACAGCAGATGGCGCGTCAGGCGGAACAGGATGGTCGACTGCCGCATCTCGCCGAGATGGGCGAGGGTGAGGTCGACGCCCTGGCCGATGATGCCCTGGTTCTGGGTGACCGACGGCCCGACCAGATCCGGATTCAACTCCAGAACCGAATCGGGGCCGAACTTGGCGGTCAGCCTCTCTTGCGGCAATTCGACGCGGTAGCCCTCGACGCGGGGGAACCTGATTTCCAGGTGATCGCGATCGGGGCGCACGGCCCACACCCGCACCGTCTGGGGCGGCGGAATGGGCGCCACCACCACCGGCTTGGCGTTGAAATCGAAGGGCACGCCCAGCACGTCGGCGTATTCGACGTCGAACCGATCCTCGTCGTTCAGCTCGTAGGACCGGCGGCGCAGGGCGCGGCCGATCACCTGTTCGCATAGAAGCTGGGTGCCGAAGGCGCGGACGCCCAGGATGTGGGTCACCGTGTTGCAGTCCCAGCCCTCGGTCAGCATCGAGACCGAGACCACGCAGCGGACCTGCTCGCCCAACCGTCCCGCCTTGCCCACGGTGTTCATCACCTCGCGCAGCAGATCCTGATCGGTGACGTTCTCGGCGCGGCGGATGTCGCCGGTGCGATCGACGACGTCACGGCGGAAACGGTCGATCTCGTCTTCCGCCATCGCGCGGAAATCCTTGTCCAGCGCCTCGCCCGATTCCAACTGCTCGCTGTCGATCAGCAGGGTGCGCGGGCGGGGCAGCCGGTTGCCGTGCTCGTCGTCGTAGTTGCGAAACAGGGCGAGACGGCCGTTCTCCAATTGGCTGGTGCCGTCGCCGTTGTCGCGCTGGAAGCCCGAGATGAAGTCGTAGACCAGCTTCGATGTCGCGGTGTTGTTGCAGACCACGATGAAGACGGGGGGCACGGCGTGTCCCGCCTCCCGCCACACGTTGAAGGTTTTCTCGTAGTGGCCATAGAGGGCGTGGAGCGCGGTCTGCAGTTCGGCCGGCAGGCTGAGCGGGTCCAGGGTCTTGCCGCCGCTCCGTCCGGCCTTGGGCATCTTCTTGCCGATGTGCTCCCACAGATTGCGGAACTTCGGCATCTCGCCGCCGGGGATGTTGTCGGCCACCGGGACGCGGGGCAGCTTGACGATGCCGCATTCGATGGCGTCCATCAGCGAGAAATCGCTGACCGTCCAGGGGAACAGGGCGCCTTCGCCATAGCCCGAGCCGCGCAGGAAAAAGGGCGTGGCGGACAGGTCGTAGAGACCGCGCAGGCCCAGCTTGCGGGCGACCGCCTCGAGGCCGGAAATCCACAGGCGGGCCGTCTCGTTGTTGCGCTCGGCCGCCTTGCGGTCTTCGCCCTTCAACTCGGCGGCCTCGTCGTTCTCGGGCTTTTCGCGGTAGCAGTGGTGCGCCTCGTCGTTCAGCACCACGATGTTCTTCATGCCCATCAGTTCGGGCATGACGCGTTGAATCATCTGCCCCTCGGTTTCGAGGGTCTGAAGCTTCTCCTTGCGCCAGCCCTCCAGCGCGGCGCGGGTGCCTTTGGCGATCTCCAGCCGCTCACGCAGGCGGAAGGCGTGATAGTTGGTGATGACGATCTTGGCGTGGTCGATGTCGCGCAACATGTCGGGCGGCACGATCTCGCGATGGCGGAAATAGCTTTCGGGGTCGTTGGGCAACAGCACCCGCAGGCGATCACGGATGGTGATGCCGGGCGCGACGATCAGGAAGCCGCGCGAAAACGTCCCGCTGTTGGGATGACGCACCGCGTTGACCGTCTGCCACGCGATCAGCATGGCCATCACCGTGGTCTTGCCGGCGCCGGTGGCCAGCTTGAGCGCCAGCCGCATCAGGTCGGGATTGGCCATCTGGTTGGCGCCCCGGACGTGGTTCCAGAACTTCTTTCCCCGGGCGCCCATCTTCGGCGCGACCTCGGTCAACCAGATGATCGTTTCCACCGCCTCGATCTGGCAGAAGAACGGGCGGACCCCCTGGAACCGGTGGTGGCGCCAATGCTCGAGCAGCCGCCGCGTTTCCGCCGTCACCAGCCACTGGTCGGGATTGGGCAGGTCGCGCCACTCCGTCACATGACGCCTGATCTCGTTGATGATCGGAGTCGGGTTGTATTCCTGCTGGCTGGTGGACAGGCCGTCGCCGCTGTCCAGGACCATCTCGGTCTGGTTCTTGAGCTGCTTGCGCGTCTTCGGTTTCGGCACCGGGGTGACGAGGGCGGAACGCCTCCGCGACGAGGCGATCTGGTTCGTGGGCTGCCCGTCGGCGTCCAGTTCCCAGTGGCGGTCGGGATACGCATAGGGCGAGTTCAGAATCGGCCGCTCAAAAAAATCGCTGGCCACATCGCCCTCACGACAGGTTCGGTTGCAATCCATCGGATGATGACGCCCAACGGCGCCGGTCGCAAGCTTCGCGCGGAGTTGGAGTCACCCCAAAATCGGGGTGCCGGCCTGCTTCATCACGTCAATGAAGACGGAGTAAGGCAGCACGAGAGAGAGCGGGGCCTTCGGTATTTCGAGGGCTCCATAGGACTTGTACCATGCCGCCGCCCGCTGATCCTTGGCGTCGATCAGCAGCAGGGAGCCGCCCACCTGCGATGAAACCTGGATGCAACGCCGGGCCGCCGCGATCAGCAGTTCGCCACCGAGGCCCTGTCCCTGGATGGACTTGCTCACGGCCAGACGACCAAGGCGAAAGCCGCCGATCGGGTGTCGGCCGCCGCCAGCGGGCCGGGCCACCTCCGGCGCGAGGTTGAAATCAACGTGTGCCGGACTCAGGGTGTAGAAGCCGAGAATCGTCGCGCCGTCGGCCGGATCGACCGCGACATAGGTCTTTGACGCGCCGCTCTCATGCGCTTGGCGGGCATGCTTCGCCAAAAAATCATTGAGACCGGCCTGACCGCAATCGAAACCCTTCCGATCGTGCTTCTTTGAGATCGTCTCTTCGTGCCAGTTCGGAAGCGTCATTTGCGGGCGGCGAGCGACTGCGCGGCGGCCAGCAGTTTCGCGTTCGGCTTCGGCGGGTTGTCCAACAGATCGAGGATGAAGCGGGTTTGCTCTTCATCCAAGCTGACCCGTTCGGCCTTCTCGATCACGGCTTCCGCCGCGAGCAGCGCGTTGCGCAGCACGAAGTCTTTAAGGCTGGTCCGTTCAAGTGCCGCCGCCCGCATCAACCGGGCTTTTTCGGCTGGTGGTATCTGCATCGGGAAGCGGTTCGTGTTCTCCGCGGCGACTCTGGGCATGGTTGCGATCCTCCGATGCTTTCATCATGGGCGCTCCGCGCCACAGAATCAACGTATGTTCAATGAAAGCACATAGGATGGCAACGTCAGGGGGTCGCGCGTTCGTCGGTGGCCATCGCCGCGATGCAGTCGGCGGCCGGGCGATGGCCGCAGGCGGGGCAGGCTTCGGGAGCGCAGGCGCGGCAGTATGGCTTGCCGCACAAGAGCCGGGCAGGGCGGCCATCACACCGTATCGCATTCGCAGGTCGCTACGATGTATTTTGTCAATCGGTTCGGCATCGCTCCGGATGCGAAACGCGACACCTTGTCCGACCCGCTCGATCCGGTCACCGTTTCGATCGCGGAGCCGACCGAGACGGTGATCGTGCTGCCGCGGTTCTCCTACTCATTCTTCTGGGGGCAGTTGAGCTTTCGTTAATCTGACTCCGGCTCCCCCGCCATTCTCCGCAATGAATTCGACCCCGCCAGCGGCGAGCGTTTGCTCCAGCTTGCGCAGAGTCTCCCCATAAGCATCGGAACCATTCTCGAATCTGCTGACCGTGTTCGGGCTGACGCCGGCCTTGGCCGCGAGGTCGCGGACGCTCCAGTTCAGCGCCGCTCGCGCCATGCGAAGCTGCTCTCGGGTTATCATTGGTACAATAACACCTGATGTGGTGAGTTTGTGTTTGACTCGGTGCGACGAGCTTGGTACATCATACCCAAGTTTTGACGGCGGAGGCGTTGTTTGTGGGGGAGTCGGGGGATCGTTCCTTTTACGAGAGCTACATCTCCAGCCGTGAATGGCTGGAGAGTCCGGCGCGGTGCGAGGAACTGGCGCGCGCCGGTCACCGTTGTCGCCTGTGCGACCGGGGGGCGGATGAGGGGTCTGAGTAGCAACGGAACAGAAAACCTAGGTAAGGTCGTGAGGGTGTGTGCCGGACGGGCCAACCTCAAGCATATTCAACCAGGGCGGTTGGGCTGCGCAGTGGCCGCAGTTCGCCCCGGGCCACCAATTCGGGCAAGGTGAAGGCGTAGCGACCGAGCATGTTGATGTGCTCGTGGGCGAGCGGCGACAGGCGAGCCATATCCTCATCACGGACATCGAAGCCTTCGCTCCGGAGTTGGTCGATCACGGCGTCCATGTAGATGGTGTTCCACAGGATGATGGCATTGACAACCATGCCAAGAGCGCCGAGCTGGTCCTCCTGTCCTTCCCGGTAGCGCTGGCGCAGTTCACCCCGCTTACCGTGGAAGACGACGCGGGCAAGTTGATGACGCCCCTCGCCCCGGTTGAGCTGGTTTAGAATGCGGCGGCGGTAGGCTTCGTCGTCGATATAGGCCAGCAAGTAGAGCGTCTTGATGATGCGGCCGAGTTCCTCCAGCGCCCGCGCCAGCCGAGTCGGCCGATCGTTGGTCTGGAGCGTCCGCATCAGCCCACCGGCCTGCACGAGGCTCAATTTGAGCGATCCGGCCAGACGCAGCAGATCGTCCCAATGCTCAGCGATGACGCCCGTCTTCACCTTATGCGACGCCAGCTTGTCGAGGGAGCCGTAGTCGGCCGTGGTGTCAACCCGCCAAAATCTGGCGCCGCCGACATCGGCGATCCGTGGGCTGAACTGGTAACCGAGCAACCAGAAGATGCCGAAGATCACGTCGGTGTAGGCGCCGGTGTCGGTCATGATTTCGGTCGGCTCCAGCTCGCTCTCCTGTTCCAGCACGACGCTCAGCAGCACCAGGCTGTCGCGCAGGGTGCCCGGCACGGTGATGGCGTTGAGGCCGGTGAACTGGTCGGAGACGAGGTTGTAGTAGGTGACGCCGCGCTCGGAGCCGAAGTACTTCGGGTTGGGGCCGGCGTGGATGGTCCGCACCGGCACAACGAAGCGCAGCCCGTCGGCCGAGGCGACGTCGCCGCCACCCCACCGCCGCGCCAGATCGATGCCGTTCTGGGCGGCGACGAGCCGGGCGTTGGCCTGGGTCAGGGTCTCGGCGCGAAGATAGTTCTGCCGGACCCAGCTCAGGCGCGACCGCCGGAGCGCTGGCGTATCGGGGCGCACCAACGGTTCCAAGCCGGTGTTGCACGCCTCGGCCAGCAGCACGGCGCACAGCGTCGTCGTCAGGTCCCGTGCCCGCGCCTCCGCCTCGCTGGCATGGGTGAACGCGCCGGAGAACCCGGTCCGGGTGTCGACTTCCAGCAGCAATTCTGGCAAGTCGACGCGCGGCAGGCGTGCCGCCACGGCGCTCCGCAGGGCGACGAGGCTGGCCGGCTCGTCGAGGCGGTCGAGCCCGGTGAGGATCAGATCATCGCCGGTGTCATTCGGCTCGATGCGGACGCTGGCGTTCCGCGGCAGGTTGCCGGCCACCGTTCGGAACGCCTGATCGAGCCGCTCGGCTAATCGGCCGATCTCCTCGGCCGCGTTCTGGGACTTTCCCAGTGTGCGGCAGACGGTTGGCCGTGCGGCTTCCCAGGCGGCGCCGTCGAGCAGGCCGATGCGGGGATCGGCAAAGCGCAAGCTGGGCACCGCGAACACGTCGCGGCGGCGGAGCGCGCCCCGCAACCGATCGACCAGGCAGAGGGTCCAGGCGCGCCGATCCACCAGGCCATTCCTGGTCACGCGGCGTTCCCAAAATTTCGGTACGAAGTCGGTGGGCCACGGCGTGTCGTGCGCGCCGCCGTCCCCGACATCCCGGAGATGTTGCAGCGCCTTCAGCACCGGCTGGCCGGCCGGCACGGCGCCCAAGCCGAGGACGCGCACCAAATGCGGCAGGAAACGCCCGATACGACGGTGCTGCGCCAACAGCTCGTCAAAATAGGGATCGTCCGGCGGCCGGGTCAGGCTGTCCACCTGCGCCACGGCGGCTTCCAGGGCGGCCTGTGGCACGGCCTCGAACACCGCGGCGCGGAGATCGGCATCGCCGACGGCGCCATCGAGCACCAGGGCGCAGACCCTGCTCAAGGTGAGCGCGGCGGCGTCGAGGTCACCCAGGCCGCGCAGTCGCGCCTCTCGGCCCTTGCGGACCGCATCGCCGAACATCCGGGTGACGAGGAGGTCGAACAGGTCGAGTACATCGTCCTGCGCGCTCGCCTCCAACACCCGGAGGAACGCCAGCAGGGTGGCGGCGCGCCGCTCGTCCGGCAACCGGGCGACCGCCTGAGCCTTGGCGGCGCCGGCGAAGCGCGCCAGCGCCAAAACGCGAGTCTTCGGCAGCCGGTCGGTGGATGGCAGGCCGGCCGCGAGGTGACGCAGTTCGTCGAGGCGCTCGATCGAGCGGACCAATTCATTGGCGCTTTGTAGGGTCGGCCCCGACCGGAGCCGATCCAGCGGGCTCTGCCGGCCGCCCTGCGGTACCATCAGCAGGGCGTCGAGCCGCGCCTTCTGCTCGGGCATGATCCGGGCCGCCAGCAAGCGCCACAGGCGGCTGTTGGCGCGGGACCGTACCCGTGCGACCGTCCGTTCGAGCACACTCGCCCCCGGCAGCAGCACCTTGTGCGTCACCAGCCAAGCCGTCGCTTGGTCGAACAGCGCGGTCGGCCGGTCGGTCCCCGTCCAGCACAGCGCGTAAAGCCAGCGCAGAAGCCGCCATTGCGCGGCGGAAGTCAAAAAGTCGTGGTAGCCATAACGCTCACGAATCTCGACCGGGTGCCGCCAACGCCATTGGCTGGCCCGGTATGCCTCGAGCGCCTCATTAAGCGGGACGCCAAGCTGGCCGCCAAGGAAGCCCACCACGCACCGCGGCACCTTGCATGGGTCTTCAAGGAACGTTCCGAGAAACCGCACCGTGCCAAGTTGAATGGCGCAGCCGAGCCGCATGTGGGCGCCGCGGTGCGCCAATATGAACGCGCGATCCGTGTCGTCGAGATGAAAAAACCGAGCCAGTTGCTCGGCGGACAACTCGTCCGGAAACTGACCGTATCGCCTTTCCTGTTCCTGAGTGAGAAAGCTGACCGGCATCAGGTTCGACCAGCGGCGGCGAGCACCCGATAAACGGATGCGCGCCCGATCCCGAGCCGCTGGGCGATGGCCGTTGGTCCCAGCTTCTCCTCGGTCCGCAAGCGCTGGACTTCCGCCGGGTCGATCGATGGCTTGCGGCCTTTGTAAACACCCTTGGCCTTGGCCCGGGCGATGCCCTCCATCTGCCGCTCTCGGCGCAGGTTGGTCTCGAACTCCGCGAAGACGCCGAGCATGTCGAGGAATGCCTTGCCGGCCGAAGTCGCGGTGTCGATCGGCTGTTCGGTCGCCTTCAGCGCGACCCCCTTGGCGCGCAGTTCGTATACGATGTCCTGGAGATCCTTGATCGACCGCGCCAGGCGGTCGACGCGGGTGACCATCAGCGTGTCGCCGGGGCGGAGGAACTGGACCAGCAAGGCGAGTTCCGACCGGCCGGCGCGGGTCGAGCCGCTCGCCTTTTCCGAGCGTATGATCTCGCACCCCGCTCGGCGAAGTGCCTCCTCTTGGATCGCCACGTCCTGATCCAGCGTGGAGGCGCGGGCATAGCCATAGAACGCCATGAATTCGTCCCGTTTGCATCTAGACGACCAAACGGTAGCGTCTCGGCCGTACGAAATCCATCCAAATAAGACGCTGAGGGTCGTCTCACGTCATCGTATCGTATGGGTATACCCTATAGGGACGCTCGCGGCTTACCTAGGTTTTCTGTTCCGTTGCTACTCAGACCCCGATGAGGCGCGGATCACCGTCCACCACCGCACTTACAGCAATCTTGGCCGGGAGAGGGCCGAGGATCTGACCACGCTTTGCCTCGAATGCCACAACGAGGTGACGTGCAT
>JADFZP010000022.1 GCA_015232485.1 Alphaproteobacteria bacterium | reverse complement strand
CCCTCCCGCGCCGCCTCGTGGCGCGCCCGCAGCGCCTCGAGATCATGCGGTTCGGCCACCGTCGCCCAGGCGAGGTCGCCGATCATGCGCAGATGCAGCGCCAGCACCCGGCGCTGGTCCTCGTTGTGGACGTGGAGCGCCAGTTTGCCCAGCGATTCCAGCAGACGGGCCAGGATGTCGACACGGCCGCCGCTCGATTGGCGGATCTGGTTGAAGGCGGCGTCCAGCAGGCCGGCGAAATCCGAGGTGACGGCGATCACCCGCACCGTGTCGTCCTTGTCCCGCAAGACCCGCGCGCCCAGCGGCTGGGTCATCATCAAGGTCAGCGAAGCGGTCAGGCGATCGATCACCAGCATGGCGGTGAAGGGGTCGTTGATGCCGCCCGACAAGGCGCGCAAGGCGATCTCGACCAGTTGCCGCAGACCGAATTCCAAATCCTGGCGAGCGGTGCGAACGTCGCCCACCACCACGGCGCGGTCGATACGCCGTGTCAGGCGCTTGGTCAACGCGGCCGGCGGATGCACCGCGCCATGGATGCCGCCGGGCAGGACGTGGTTGCCGGGGCGCACGTCCAGCGTGATGGTGGCGCCCATCGCCCTGGCGCAGGCCACCAGACCCCAGTAATCGATCACCTGGATATAGCCGCCGTGGCGCAGGCTGAAGGCGGCGCCCTCGCCGTCGGGGCGGTGTGGCTCGGCCTCCTCGGCGCTGGCGGCGCGCGGGCTGAGGCGCAGCATCGCGTCGTCCAACTCGTCGCCCACCCGATGAACGATGGTGTCGGCCACGATCGAGCGCGCCAGGTGGTGGACGAACAACAGCAGCACCACCACGCAGCCGAGTGACAAAAGGCCCGCGATGTTGACCGCCAGATGCGGCACCTCGGCCTGCGGCATATCGCCGTCCAGGCCGCGCAGCAGCAGCAGCAGATAGCCGATGGTGGCGACGAACACGCCCAGGCTGAGCTGCGTCCGCAAGTCGCCGATGAACAGGCGGATCAGCCGCGGGCCGAGCTGGGTGGCGGCGACGCTCAGCACCACCATGGTGATCGATACCACCATGGCCAGCACGGTGATCATCGCCGACAGCAGGGTCGAGACCAGCGAGATCGCCTCGGTCCCGTCGCTGGGCCCCTCGAACGGGTTGGGCGAGACGCCGACCAGCGTCGCGGCCAGCAGGACCGCCGCCGCCAGCAGGACCAGGGGAACCAGCCACAGACTGTTGCTGATCTGCTCCCAGAGGGCGAGGAGGCGGCCGAGCATGGCTCCCGGAATGTTGCAGGCGCGAGCCTTCACATTGCCCCGAGCCGCCGTGGGATCAAGGGTGGCGGCGGGCTGGGTGACTTTACAAACATTTCAACGGGCCGAGTGTACGCTGCATCGCGTTGCAAGATTGCAAGATTGCAAGAAAAGGATCATTGCAGTCTGCAAATCGGTATAGGACCATCCGCCCATCGGACTATCCCATTCGGAGGCGACCACGTGACCAAAGAGCTTTACGACATCGGCGAGATGCCGCCGCTCGGCGTGGTGCCGCCGAAGATGCACGCCTGGCTGATCCGCCCCGAGCGCTTTGGCGAGCCCAAGGACGCCTTCAAGCTGGAAGTGGTCGACACCCCCACCCTGGGCGATCTCGACGTGCTGGTCTACGTGATGGCGGCCGGCGTCAACTACAACAACGTCTGGGCCTGCCTGGGCACGCCGGTCAACGTGATCGGGGCGCGCAACAAGGCGGGCGAGCCCGAGCCGTTCCACATCGGCGGTTCGGACGCCTCGGGCATCGTCTACAAGGTCGGCCCCAAGGTCCGCAACGTGAAGGTCGGCGACGAGGTGGTCATGCACTGCGCCACCTACGACCCGGATTGCCCCCAGATCGCGGCCGGCGAGGACCAGATGTTCTCGCCCAGCTTCCGCATCTGGGGCTATGAGACCAATTGGGGCAGCTTCGCGCAGTTCACGCGCGTCCAGTCGCATCAATGCGTGCCCAAGCCCAAGCACCTGACCTGGGAGGCCTCGGCCGCCTACATGCTGGTCGGCGCCACCGCCTATCGCATGCTGATGGGCTGGGGCGAGCACGCCCTGAAGAAGGACGACGCGGTGCTGATCTGGGGCGGGGCCGGCGGCCTTGGCTCGATGGCCATCCAGATCGCCCGCGCCCTGGGCGCCGTGCCGGTCGCCGTGGTCTCCAGCGACGACAAGGTCGAATACTGCAAAAGCCTGGGGGCGCGCGGCTGCATCAACCGCAACAAGTTCGACCATTGGGGCATGCTGCCGCATTGGAAGGACAATGCCGGCTATTCCCGCTGGCTGAAAAGCGCGCGCGCCTTCGGCCAGGAGCTGTGGACGGCGCTGGGCGAGAAGCGCAATCCCCGCATCGTCTTCGAGCATCCCGGCGAGACCACCATCCCGACCTCGCTGTTCGTCTGCGACACCGGCGGCATGGTGGTGATTTGCGCCGGCACCACCGGCTACAACGCCACCGTCGATCTGCGCTATCTGTGGATGCGCCAGAAGCGGGTGCAGGGTTCGCATTTCGCCAATGATTCGCAGTGCGAGGGCTTCAACCGCATGGTCGAGCAGGGTTTGATCGATCCCTGCCTGTCGCGCGGCTTCACGGTCGACGAACTGCCGCTCGCCCATCAGCTCATGTTCGAGAACCGCCATCCGCACGGCAACATGTCGGTGCTGATCGGCGCGCGCGAATTCGGGCTGGGCGTCAATGGCCAGTCGCCGGTTCAGCTTGGCACGGCGCGCCTGTCGGCCAACGACGTTCACGACACGCCGCATCCGCAGCCCCTGTCGTTGCCGCTGGCCGACGTCGATCCGGCCATGCCGACCCCCACGGTGCCCCCCCATGTCGCCAATGACGACGCGGTGGTGGCCGACATCATGCAGCGCGAGATCGTCTCGTGCGCGCCCGGTGACACGGTGGGCCAAGCCGCCCGCCTGATGCTGGCCCGCGACGTTCACGCGCTGGTGGTGATCGAAGGGGCCAAGCCGGTGGGCGTCATCTCGCACACCGACGTGGTGCTGGCCGGGCAGGGGCGCACGGCGGTGGCCTTGCAGGCGCTGCCGGTCAGTGGCGTGATGACCGAGGGCGTGCTGACCGTCGAGGCGTCGACCCCGCTGATCGAGGCGGTCAGTCTGATGTCGAGCCGGCGCATCCACCATCTGGTGGTGACCCAGCGCGGCGCGGCGGTGGGCATCTTCTCGACCATCGACGTGATGCGCCGGATGGTTCAGGATCAGGCCAAGGCCGCGGCGGAGTAACCAAACCAAACCGGGAGGGTGGGGTCGATGGAACGCAAGGTGATGCTGGGGCACAAAATCCGGCGTCTCCGGCGCGACGTCGATCTCACCCAGGCCCAGATGGCCGAACGGATGGGCATTTCGCCCAGCTATTTCAATCTGATCGAGAACAACCAGCGGCCGGTCACCGTCAACCTGCTGCTCAAGCTGGGCCAGGCGTTCGACCTGGACCTGCAATCCTTCGCCGATACCGACGAGGCGCGGCTGGTCACCCAGCTTACCGAGGTGTTCGGCGACCCGGTGTTCCGGGCCGGCGAGATCAACCGCCACGAATTGCGCGAAATGGCCGCCGTGGCGCCCACCTTGGCGCAGGCGGTGCTCGACCTCTACGACGCCTATCAAGAGGCCCACGACGCGGCGCGCGGCCTGGCCGAGCGGGTCGCCGACCGCGACAAGCTGCAGGTCATGCACGCCAAGGCGTTCCCGCTGGAAGAGGTGCGCGACTTCTTCCATTCCAACGAAAACCATTTCCCCGAACTGGAGACCGCCGCCGAGCGCCTGTGGCAATCCGCCGGGCTGGAAGCCGGCGAGCTGTGGCGCGGTCTGGTCGAACATCTCCAGTGCGTCCACCACGTCAAGGTCAAGCGCCTGCCGGCCGAGGTGATGGTCGGCGCGATCCGCCGCTTCGACCGCCACGCCAACCGGCTGATGCTGTCCGAGGTGCTGTCGGCCTCGGGCCGCCTGTTCCATCTGGCGGTGACCATCTGCCTGACCGAGCAGGGCGCGATCCTCGATCGGCTGGTCGACGGCGCCGGGCTGGCCGGCGAGGCGCGCGAACTGGCCCGCACGGGGCTGGCCAGCTACTATGCGGGCGCCGTGCTGATGCCCTACGAACGCTTCGTCCAGGCGGCGCGCGGCTTGCGCTTCGACATCGAGCTGTTGCAGCACCGCTTCGACGCCAGCTTCGAGCAGGTCTGCCACCGCCTGACCACCCTGCAACGCCCCAGCGCGCGTGGCGTGCCGTTCTTCATGATCCGGGTCGACAAGGCGGGCAACGTCTCGAAACGCTTCTCGGCCACCCCGCTGCAATTCGCCCGCTTCGGCGGCGCCTGCCCGCGCTGGAACGTCTACGACGCCTTCCGCGCGCCCGGCGTGCTGCATCCCCAACTGGCCGCCATGCCCGACGGAACCCCCTATTTCTTCATCGCCCGCACGGTCACCAAACCGGGTGGCGGCTGGCGCAACCCGCCCCAGCAATTCGCCCTGGCGCTGGGCTGCGAGGCGTCCCACGCCGCCAGCCTGATCTACGCCGACGGCCTGGACGTCAAGAACACCGACGCGGCCGTGCCGATCGGCGTGAACTGCCGGCTGTGCGAACGACTGGAGTGCAGCCAGCGCGCCTATCCGCCGCTCAACCACCGGCTGATCGTCGACGAGACGGTGCGGGGCGTGTCGGCGTTCCAGTTCACGCCGGCTTCACGGGGGTAGAGTCCTCAGGCGGCGTTCTCCAGCGCGAGCCGTTCCAGAATCTGATCGGACACCCCTTCCTCGACCACGTTCGCGGCCGTCGAGATCAACGCCAGCCGGGTGCCCAGAAGTTCCTTGCTCCGCACCACCGCGATGCGCGCCGGCGGATGGTCCAACTGGGTCAGGTCCACGAACTTGGTCAATGCGGACGCCACCGAATTGGGATGCTCGGACACGGGTTCATAGACAGCCCTGTGCCCATCCGTCCGCACCAGCGCCGTGACGGTCCAAGGCGTGTTCGACGCGCCGACGACCGTCGCGCCCCTTTCCACCTTGGCGGGAGTGAACAGGCGAAACAGGCGCTCGCAAAGGCGGTCGGCGGCGTCGGCCTTCTTCTTCTCGTCCAGTCGGAAAGCGGCGACCTGGACGGCCTCTTGCGAGCAGGCCGCTACGACCGAGACGGCGCCGACAAGCCGGTCTCGGCGGACGCCCAGGGAAAACGTCGAGCGCTCGAAATGAACGCCGGCCCGCATGGCGACGGCGGGGGCGGAGTGGGTGAACAACCGGCCAGCCCCCATCAGATCGGCTTCTTCGAAGCCCATGCCCATATCGGATACGAGATAGTGGCCGTCGTGGTGGGGATCGATTCGGATCACGGCGAGCGAGCCGCTGGGATACATGACCGGCAAGTCAATGAACGAGGCGTCGCGCTCATGGCGCACGTTGGCCAGGGCGCGGGCGACGCCGTCCACGACCTCGTGAAACGCCTTGCCGTGTTCGTCCAAACCGCTTGTCATTACAAGAACCTCGGGGCCTTCCACGGGGGAGCCGGGATGGCCCCCACGCCATCAATGTTGAATAGCCTTCCCATCAAGACCACCAGAGCCGCGAAACCATCAGGGTCGGAGTCCAGCGGCACCGCGAAGGGAATGTCCTTCGCCTTGATGTTATCCGCCAAGGGCTGGCCGTTGCCAACCAGCCAATCGTAGTTTTCCTGAAAGCGGTGGAGGTGGGACGCACGAAAGCGAATCAGACGCAATTCAGCGGGACCGAAATTCGGGTTCTGATGCTCATTGTGGGGCCGCCACTCAAGGCGTGTCACAGGCACCAGCTTGGAGAGGCTTCTGAACTGGTACTCGATCTGGAAAGTGACGTTTTGGTCGGGGTGGTTGGAGTAGCACTTACCCCGTAGCCGCAGCCCAATCTGCGTGATTCCGTTGATATCCAGCGGCACCGTGAAATCGAGCTGGACGCCCAAATCCACCCATTTGGGCTTCGAGGCTAGGGTTTTCGTCGCGGCGATGAGGGGCGGAAGGCGGTCGGGCACGGCTACCTAACGAGTTCAGTTCTACTTTTTGTAGTCGAAGGGTGCCCGGATGGCAACGGGGCGATCTTGCTCAGGTGCCCGCGCTGGACGTCGAAGACGCGTCCCGCGCGTCGCACCACCGCCTGGCGTCGTCGGCGAGGGTGGCGATCAATTCGGCGAAGGCTTCCAGCTTGGCCCGGTCGGGCGCTGGTCTTATCCTTCCGGTCTCCGATGGATACCGGAAGGCGGTGGCGAACTGGCTGAGGTAATCCAGTTCCATCAGGTCGGCCTTCCACTCGTGTCCTTCGGGAAGCGACGCGACCAGTCGGCCGATGTCGTGATCGGCGCCCGTGTGGATGTTCTCGGCGGACAGGATCGCCTTGACCAGCTTTTCGGCGGCTTGTTGAAGATGGAAGGCGCCGATGCGCGGTAGGACGGCGATCAACTGCCGCGCCGCCGCCAAATCCTCGTCCAGAACCGCGAAATAGCCTTCGACCACCGCGTTCATCGCGCGAGCCTGCGGCGGCGTTCCTGGCGCGACACATAGATCTCGCGGCCCTGTTCATGGACGGTGCGGACCAGCGATCCGGCGGTGTCGCGGAACCGGGCGAAGTCGGAGGCGCGGCAGGCGGTGACGTCGACACCGACGCCGGCGCCCATCACGGCCTCGGCCATTCGCGTCCGTCTGGTGTCCTCATCGACGGTGTCGTCGTCGGGCAGGATCGCCATCAGGTCGAAATCGCTGCCGGGCCGCGCGGTGCCCGCGGCGCGGCTGCCGAACAGCCAGACGGCTTGCGGGTGGGCCGCCGAGACCATCCGCCCCACCAGAAAATCCAAGGCCGCCGCGGCGTTCCTGAAGGGGCCGACGGGGCGCGTGTCGGGCGAGTCCGACAGCGACCGCAACGCCGCCTCGACCTCGTCGGCCCGACCGCGACGCAACAGATCGAGCATCCCGTTCAGGATGTCGTTGTGGGCGGGATCGATGCGAACTGAACGGTTGGGCAGGGCCGCCATGGCGTGTCGCTCTCCGCTTGCAGGAACGCGTTACGACAATGTAACGCGATCAGCCTTCGCGGGCAAGACCTCGACCAGCACCAAGCACATAAACACCAACGCCCCTCCGGCCACGCCCATCGGGCCGATGCGTTCGCCCAGCGCCGCCGCGCCGGCCAGGGCGGCGAAGACGGTTTCGGTGCTTAGGATGATCGCCGCGTCGGCGGGGTGGGTGTGGCGTTGCGCCACCACTTGCAGGGTGTAGGCGCCGCCCACCGACAGCAGGCTGGCCCAGGCGATTTCGAAGCGGGCGGCGTCGAGGGCGGCCAGGGTGATGGGTTCCAGCGCCAGCGCGGCGGCCAGGGCGATGGCGCCGCAGATCACGAATTGGGTGGTGGCCAGGGCCAGCGGTCGGCCGCTGGTCGGCGTGAAGCGGCCGAGCAGGACGATGTGCAGCGCCCAGAACAGGGCGGCGAGCAGCACCAGCGCGTCGCCCTGTCCGAGTCGGTCGAGACTGGCGCCGTTGAGCAGCCAAATCCCCGCCACGCAGCCGGCCGAGGCGGGCCATACCGACCAGTGCGGCGGCCGCTTCAGCAGCATCAGGCCGAGCAGCGGCACCATCGGCAGGTAAAGCCCGGTGAGAAAGCCGGAATTGGTCACCGAGGTTTGGTTGATGCCCAATTGCTGGATGATGGCGGCCAGGAACAGCACCCCGCCGCACAACGCGAAACCGCCGATATGGGCGCGCGACAGCGGCTTGGGCGCGCGGCGGGCCTCGACCAGGGCCAGCGGCAGGATCGCCAGGGCGCCAAGCAGGAAGCGGATGCCGGTGAAGGTCAGCGGCCCCAAGGGCGCGGTCTTCTGGACGACGAAGGTCGTTCCCCAGATCATGGCGGCGATCAGCAGCAGCAGATTGGCACGGGCGCGCGTCATGGAGGTTTGCTCGAAAGGGCGGGGAAGGGACGCCATTGTACGCAACGCGTTTGACTTCCGCCACACGCGCCCGGACAATCGCGCTGCAACTTCGCGAGGTCTGTTGACAATGGGCCAGCCGCCCGCCCTGGAAGTCGTCGACTTGCACAAGCGCTTCGGCGCGCTCGAGGTGCTGAAGGGCATTTCGCTGACGGCGCGCGATGGCGAGGCGATCTCGATCATCGGCTCGTCGGGCTCGGGCAAAAGCACCTTCCTGCGCTGCGTCAACCTGTTGGAGGCGCCCAACCAAGGCACCATCCGGGTGGCCGGCGAGGAGATGCGGCTGGTGCGGCGGCGCGACGGCGCCCTGGCGGCGGCCGATCCGCGCCAGATCGCGCGCATGCGGGCCGAACTGGGCTTCGTCTTTCAAAGCTTCAATCTGTGGCCGCACATGACCATCCTCGACAACGTCGTCGAGGCGCCGATCCACGTGCTGGGCCTGCCGCGCCGCCAGGCGGTCGAGCGGGCCGAGGCGCTGCTCGCCAAGGTCGGCATCGCCGACAAGCGCGACCGCCATCCGTCCGAGTTGTCGGGCGGACAGCAGCAGCGCGCCGCCATCGCCCGCACCTTGGCGATGGAGCCCAAGGTGATCCTGTTCGACGAGCCGACCTCGGCGCTCGACCCCGAGATGGTGTCCGAGGTGCTGGGCGTTATCCGCGCCCTGGCCGAGGAGGGCCGCACCATGCTGCTGGTCACCCACGAGATGCGCTTCGCCCGCAACGTCTCGTCGCGCGTCGTCTTCCTGCACGAGGGCCGCATCGAGGAGGAGGGCACGCCCGACCAAGTGTTCGACAATCCCAGCTCGGCCCGCTGCCGCCAATTCATGGCCAGCCATCAATGATGAAGGAGAGATCGTTCATGCGTTTGACCAAGATCCTGCCGGCCCTGGCGCTCGCGCTGGGCCTCGCCTCGGGGGCGTCGGCCGCCGACAAGCTGAAGATCGGCACCGAGGGCGCCTATCCGCCCTTCAACATGATCGACGAGAAGGGCAAGGTCGGCGGCTTCGACGTCGACATCGCCATGGCGCTGTGCGCCGAGATGAAGGTGACCTGCGACATCGTCACGCAGGACTGGGACGGCATCATTCCCGCCCTGGTGCAAAAGAAGTTCGACGCCATCGTCGCCTCGATGTCGATCACCGACGAGCGCAAGAAGGCGGTCGCCTTCACCGATCATTACTACACCAACAAGCTCCAGTTCATCGCGCCCAAGGCTTCGTCCTTCTCGCCGGCCCTCGACGCGTTGAAGGGCAAGGTGCTGGGCGCCCAGCGCGCCACCATTTCCGGCACCTGGCTTGAGGACAAGGTGGGCAAGACGGCCACCGTCAAGCTGTACGACACCCAGGAGAACGCCTATCTCGACCTCGCCGCCGGGCGGCTCGACGGGGTGCTGGGCGACAAGTTCGTGAATTACGAATGGCTGAAAAGCGACGCCGGCAAGGCCTTCGAGTTCAAGGGCGAGCCGGTGTTCGACGACGACAAGATCGGCATCGCGGTGCGCAAGAAGGACGACAAGCTGCGCCAGCGTCTGAACGACGCCCTGGCGGCGATCCGCGCCAACGGCACCTATGAGAAGATCAACGCCAAGTACTTCCCGTTCAGCATCTATTGATGAACCTGCACGGCTTCGGCGATCAGCTTCTGGCCGGCACCCTGCTCACCCTCCAGCTCGCCTTCGCGTCGCTGGGGGTGGGTCTGGCCCTGGGGATGGCCGGCGCGCTGGCCAAGACGTCGCGCAACGCGGCGGCGCGCTGGGCCGGCTCGACCTACACCACGGTGGTGCGGGGCGTGCCGGAATTGCTGGTCGTGCTGCTGGTCTATTTCGGCGCCTCGCAGGTGCTGACCATGCTGGCCGAGTTGGTCGGCATCGACGCCTATGTCGAGATCGACGCCTTCACCGCCGGCACCATCGCGCTCGGCCTGACCTTCGGCGCCTACGCCACCGAGGTGCTGCGCGGCGCGCTTCAGACGGTGCCGCACGGCCATGTCGAGGCGGCGCAGGCGTTGGGCATGGGGAGCGGGCGCATCTTCATCCGCATCGTGATGCCGCAGGCGTGGCGGGTGGCGCTGCCGGGCCTCGGAAATCTGTTTCTGGTTCTGCTCAAGGACACCGCGCTGATCTCGGTGATCGGGCTTGAGGAGTTGATGCGCAAAAGCGCCATCGCGGTCAGCCACACCAAGGAGCCGTTCACCTTCTACATGGCGGCGGCGCTGATCTATCTCGGCCTGACGGTGGCGGCGATGACCGGGCTGGCGCTGCTGGAGAAGCGCGCGGCGCGCGGCTTCGCGCGGAGGACGGCGTGAACTTCGAGGTGATCGTCGAGAATCTGCCCAAGCTGCTCGACGGCGCCTTGCTCACCGTCGAGCTGGTGGTGTTCTCAAGCCTCGCCGGGCTGGCCCTGGCCTTTCCGCTGGCGCTGGCCCGCTGCTCGCCGCGTCCGTGGCTGCGCGCCGGGCCGTGGGCCTACATCTTCTTTTTCCGCGGCACGCCGCTCTTGGTCCAGCTTTTCCTGGTCTATTACGGCCTGTCGCAATTCGAGGCGGTGCGGGCCAGCATATTCTGGCCGATCCTGCGCGACGCGTGGTGGTGCGCGCTGATCACCATGGCCCTGCACACGGCGGCCTATATCGCGGAAATCCTGCGCGGCGCCATCCAGGCGGTGCCGCGCGGCGAGATCGAGGCGGCCCACAGCCTGGGCATGGGCGTCTGGCAGGCGCAGCGTCGCATCGTGCTGCCGCGCGCCGTGCGCATCGCGCTGCCGGCCTATTCCAACGAGGTCATCCTGATGCTGAAGGGCTCGGCCCTGGCCAGCACCATCACCTTGCTGGAACTGACCGGCACGGCCCGCACGGTGATCGCCCGCACCTACATGCCGATCGAAATCTTCCTGGCGGCGGGGGTGCTGTATTTGCTGATTTCATTCGCCCTGGTCCAAGTGTTCCGGCTGCTCGAACGCCGGCTGGGAACCTACGCCTGTTAATCTAAAGAACCAATATGGGCGAAACGGTCGCGTGCTACTCTGCTTAAAATTGAGCGTGCGATCGGGGGAAGCGATGAGCCAGACGACTGACGGACTGACCATCCGCGCGACCATCTTGGTGGTTCTTGGCCTGCTTTCGGCCATTCTCGCCATGGTGCTGCTGGTCGGCGGTTGGCAGTCGTTGAGCAACCACACCGCGATTCGTGTGCAGGAGGCTAGCAACGCGGCCTCGAATCGATTGCTCGCCGGAGTGGTGGACGTGCTGCTCGAACGGGTCGTCACCAATGGCGCCCTGCAGGCCGAGGCGCCGGCCGGGCGCGACGTGCTGGATAAGATCGCTCGTCACCGCAAGGCGGCCGTCGACACCGTTCCCGAGGCGTTCGGGCAGTTGCGCGATGTCGCGCTGCCGGGGCGCGAGGCGCTGGTGAGCGGAATGGAGAAGGCCTTCGCCACGGCCGACGCCATTCGCAAGAAGGCCGACGCCGCCCTGGCCAAGCCCAAGGCCGAACGCGACCCCGAACTGCTCAAGGGCTACGTGCCGGCGATGACGTCGCTGGTCAACGCCGCGCAAGCCTTCTGGGTGGCGGTCAACGTGGCCGGCGGCGCCATGGATTCCACGATGATGAACCTCGCCGTGATCAAGCAGATCGGCTGGGACATGCGCATCGTGTCGGGGCTCGAGCGCCAAGCGGCCGGCGGCGCCATCTCGGCCGGCAAGGCGTTTCCCGCCGAGACCCAGAAGAAGATCGCCGAATGGCGGGCGCAGATGGATTACCTGTGGCGGTTGCTCGCCCCATTCACCGCCGACGAGTCGCTGCCGGCTTCGCTGAAGGACGCCATCGGCGCCGGTCGCAAGGGCTATTTCGATGGGCTCGCCAAGCTGGTCGACGACAGCGTCAAGGCCGGCGCCGAGGGCGCCACCTTCCCGGTTCCCGGTGGCGAGTGGGTCGAAAAGACCAATCCGCAGCTTCAATCGCAACTCGACATCGCCTACGCCGCCGGCCAAGCCAGCGAGGCGCATGCCGCCCAACTGGCGTCGCGCGCCCTGCGCTCGCTGATGATCGAGGCCGGCGTGCTGGCCGTCGCGGTGGTGGTGATGATCGGCGGCGGGCTGTTCATCCGCAGGCGGCTGGTCGATCCGCTGGCCGCGCTGACCACCCAGATGACCCGGCTGTCGTCGGGCGATCTGTCGATCGAGATCGCGGCCGTCGGGCGCGGCGACGAGGTCGGGCACATGGCCCGGGCGGTCCAGGTGTTCAAGGACAACATGCTCCACAACGCCGAACTGGCCGAGCGGCAAAAGGCGGAAGCGCAGGCGCGCCTGAGTCATGCGGCCAAGGTCGAAAGTCTGGCCAGCGGATTCGAGGCCAAGGTGTCCGAGGTGCTGGACAAGCTCGCCTCGGCGGTCGGCGGGATGACCGACACGGCGGGCTCGATGTCGGCCTCCGCCGACTCCGCCAAGCGGCAGGTCGGGTCGGTGACGGGGGCCGCCGATCGCGCGGCGGGCAGCGTGCAGGGCGCCGCGTCGGCGGCCGAGCAGTTGTCGGCCTCGATCCGCGAGATCGGGCGCCAAGTGTCAACCTCGACCGACATCGCCGCCCGCGCGGTCGCCGAGGCCGATCGCACCCACGCCGAGGTGCGCAGCCTGGCCGTCTCGGCCCAGGAAATCGGCGAGGTGGTCGGCCTGATCACCGACATCGCCAGCCAGACCAATCTTTTGGCGCTGAACGCCACCATCGAGGCGGCGCGGGCCGGCGAGGCCGGCAAGGGCTTCGCGGTGGTCGCCTCGGAGGTCAAGAACCTCGCCAGCCAGACGGCGCGCGCCACCGAGCAGATCGAGACCAAGATCGGATCGATCCAGGGCGCCACCACCCAGGCGGTCCAGGCCATCCAGGACATCGGGCGGACGATCGCGGAAATCAGCGAGATCACCGCGCATATCGCGGTGGCGGTGGACGAGCAGGGCGCCGCGACCCGCGAGATCGCCAGCAGCGTCGAGCAGGCGGCGGCCGGCGCGGGCGAAGTCACCCGCAATCTCGCGATGGTCGGCAAATCCGCCGACGAGACCGGGGCGGCATCGGGCCGCGTGATGGATTCGGCGCGCGAACTCGGCCGTCAGGGCGAGTTGCTGAAGGGAACCGTCGAAAGCTTCCTGGCCGAGGTCAAGCGGGCCTGAGGGCGCGCGCCCTGCGCGCGAAGGCTTCGACGACGCGGCGTTCGAAATCGGGCAGCAGCAGGCGCCCGATTTGGCCCAAGCCGCCCAGTCGCGGCTCGGCCCGCCAGTCGAGGCGGATGGCGCAGCCGGCGGGCAGCGCCTCGATGCGCCAGCGCATTTCGAACAGCCGCCACGGCCCGTCGCGCGAGACGATGTCGAGCGAATCCGGTGGCGTCACCTGGGCGGTCGTGGTGAAGCGGGCGCGCACCGGCCCCAGGCCGAACACGTTGTCGACGGTCCAGGTCGCGCCGTCCTTGGCCAGGATGCGGGTGGCGACGCAGCCCGGCACGAAGGCCGGATACCCCTCGATGTCGGAGACCAGCGCGAACACCGCCGCCCGCGGCAGATCCGCCGTGACCAGCCGATAGCTTCCCTTCATCGCTCCCCTCCCAGGCGCGACATCAGGCTAACTCTTTCGGGCGACGCTTGGTATGCTGATCGCCTGTCGCCGCAAGGGAGAGTCCGGCCATGGAAATTCCTCCGAACGAGGCCGATCGCTTGGCCGCCCTGATCAATTACGGCATTCTGGACACCGATTTCGAAGAGACCTACGACCGCATCACGCGAATCGCCGCGAACATCTTCGGCGTGCCGATCGCGCTGGTCTCGCTGGTCGATGGGCATCGGCAGTGGTTCAAATCGGCCTTCGGTCTGGATGTCCGCGAAACCCCGCGCGAGGTCGCGTTCTGCGCGCGGGCCATTCTCGGCCCGGACGTGTTCATGGTTCCCGACGCCGCCGCCGACCCCCGATTCTCGTCCAACCCGCTGGTCGTCGACCGGCCGGGCGTCCGCTTCTACGCGGGGGCGCCGCTGGTCACCCCCGAGGGCTTCGCGCTGGGAACCATGTGCGTGATCGACCGCCGGGCGCGGCAGGCGCTTTCGCCGGCCCAGACGCAGGTTCTCCAGGATTTGGCGGCGGTGGTCATGGACCTGATGGAGGCCCGGCGCCTGCGACGCAAACTGGAACGCCCCCAGCCCACGTCATGATCGCGCCCCGCGCGCTCGCCTTTCTGGTCGGCCTATTCTGGGCCGGCCACGCCTGGGCGGCGGCGATCGCTTGGCATGACGCGCCGCGCCCCTTGCCGGCCATCGCCGAGGCCCTGGTCGCGGAATGGAGGGGCAACGTGGTGCTGCTCAATGTCTGGGCGACGTGGTGCGCGCCGTGCCGGGCGGAATTCCCGATGCTCGACCGGGTGGCCGAGGCGCGGCGGGCCGAGGGGCTGGTGGTGCTGCCGCTGGCCGTCGACCGGGCCGGACGGCCGGTGGTCGAGCGGTTCTACGCCCAGCAGGGCGTGCGCGCCCTGCCGATCCGTGTCGATCCCGAGCGGGTGGTGGCGATCGGCCTGGGCGTCGAAATGCTGCCCACCTCGATCCTGCTCGATCGCCAGGGGCGCGAGATCGCCCGCGTGATCGGCCCGCTCGACTGGGAGACCGGCGAGGGGGCGGCCCTGCTCGATCGCGCGCTCAAACCCTCCGATTGATGATCGTCAATGCCCGCCACCGAGGGCCGCGCTAGCCTCTCCGCATCATCGACGACGGAGCGGGCATGCGAACTATCGCGGTCGCGGCATTGGCCGTGTGGGGCTTGGCGTCGGCCGTGCGGGCCGACGAACCGGCGCCGGTGGCGTTCGACGCGTTCAACGCCAAGCAGATCATGATGGTCTGCGCCACCTGCCACGGCGAGTTCGGCCAGGGCGGCGGCGGTGGGGTCTATCCGCGGCTGTCGGGGCTGCCCGCCGCGTATCTCGCCGATCAGCTTCGCCTGTTCAAGGTTCGCAAGCGGGAAAACATCCCGATGATCCCCTACACCCACGAGCGGGAATTGCCCGAGCGCGACCTGGTCGACATTTCGGGTTTCCTCGCCGCCATCGAGTTGCAGACCCGGCTGCCCGAGATCGCGGGGCCGATCGACGGCCTTGAACGCTTGCAGCAGGCCAAGCGGACCTTGCAGATTCCCCGCGCGCCGGGCGATGTCGAGGCGGGCGGGCGGCTTTACGCGTCGGACTGCGCCGTCTGCCACGGCAAGGCGGGCGAGGGGCGGGGCAACAAGCCGCGGCTGGCCGGCCAGCACACGCCCTATCTCGACGCCCAGATACAGCGCTACAAGACCGCCAAGGGCGAACACCCCGACCGCGAGGATTTGTTCGCCAAGCTGACCGCCGAGCAGATGCGCGACATGTTGGCCCATCTGTCGGTCCTCGACGACTGATGGCGGCGCTCCTTCCCGTTGGGCTCGCCTTGATCATGTTCACGGTGGGCCTGCGGCTGGCGCCCGCCGATTTCGTTCGGCTGATCGAGCGGCCCAGGCCGGTGGCCGTTGGACTGGCCAACCAAATGCTGGTCCTGCCGGCGCTGGCCGTCGCGCTGATCCTGTTGTGGAAGCTTGAGCCGGCCTTCGCGCTGGGGCTGATCCTGCTGGCCGTCTGTCCGGGCGGCATCACCTCGAATTTGCTGACCGTGCTGGCCGGTGGCGATTTGGCGCTGGCGCTCACCGTGACGGCGATCAGCACCGTGGCCTCGGTCGCGGCGCTGCCGCTGGTGGTCGCCGTGGCCAGCGAGACGCTGCTGGGGCAGGGGCGCGACATTCCCTTTCCCTTCGCCCAGACGCTGGGCGCGATGGTGCTGACGACCGGGTTGCCGGTGGCCGCCGCGCTGGCCCTGCGCGGCTGGCGGCCCTCGCTCGCCGAGCGGATCGAGCCGGCCTTGCGCCGGGTCGCGGTGGCCGTGTTCGCGGCCATCGTGGTCTTCACCTTCGCCTCGAACGCCGCCCTGTTCGGCGAGCACGGCGCCACGGTCGGACCCGTGGTGTTGTCGCTCAACCTGGCCGCCACGGCCATCGCCTGGGCCTCGTCGCGGCTGGCCGGGCTCGACCGCGCCCAGGCGGTCGCGGTGACCCTGGAATGCGGGCTGCAG
>JADFZP010000021.1 GCA_015232485.1 Alphaproteobacteria bacterium | reverse complement strand
CACCCACGACTATCCATAATATGCATTATGCGACAATCGGATTGGGGGGTCCGAGCCCTCTCCGTCTTTTCAATGGCTTACGTCCCATCCAGTCGCTTGGTGGCGCGCGTGCCGGGCGGCTCACTCGGATGAGCCCCGAGGCCGCGCCGTTCCAAGATCGGCGATGCTTGCCGAAGCCGGCGGGCGTCAATTCGAATAGTCTCTGGCCGTTCGCGATCCGCCGACTATACTGTGGCATGCGCAAACTTCCGCCCGACCAGCAGCAATTGTTCGACAGCCTTTCGGCCAAGCTGCCGGCGGATGGCCAGGAAGACGCGCTGATCCATCAGGTCGACCGCTGCCTGGACAGCCTGTTGCGACGACAAGGCGACGCGGAATTTCGCGTCACCGTGCATGGCGCCTTTCTGGCGGGATTGCACGGCGCCACCGCCGCCGAGCGGCTGGAACTGGCGCGCGAAGTTCTGGCGATCGTCGTCGAGAAGCGGCCCGAGATCGCCGCCGCCTGGGCGCTGGTTCATCGCGAGCTGGTTCGGGACACGCCGCATCGGCGCGCCGTCGACGACGAAGAGGTCGCGCGCGCCATCCTGCCGCCGGTCGAGGAGGAGCCGCCCGCTCCACCCCTTGACGAGGCCCCCGCTCCGCCTCCCTACGCCCATGCCTGGGCCGAGGATCTGGTCGCCCGCCAGTTGACCGAAATCCTGCGGCGCAAGGTGAAGATCTTCGTGATGGGCGAGCCGCCGATTCCCTCGGCCGCTTGGTGGCACGAGCGGCCGCTGTTCCTGTTCTCGCCGCGTTTCGTCACGGCGCTGCTGGCCTTCGTCGAGGGTCCGCTGATGGAATCCTGCCGCAACGTGCTCGAACACCAGATTTATGTGCTGATGAAGAAGCGCGCCCTGGCGCATGACGAGGCGCGCGACGCCTTTTTCAAGGAGAAGCGGCCGCTCTTGTGGCGCATCCTGACCGAGAAGCTGACCCGCCTCGCCCCTTTGCACCAGAACGCGGTCGCCACCCTGGAATTGGCCCGCAAGAAGGAGAAGCTGCCGGCCGAGTTCAAGGTGGTCAAGCTGCCGGTGCGGGTTCCCCGCCGCTTCAAGGTGCTGGGCATCCGCTTCTCCCTGGGCAGCGAGACGCGTTACCGCCGGGTCAAGGTGCCGGTGATCACCGCGCTCGACCCGGACGAGGCCGAGGCGCTGGCCCTGTTCGACGCCTTTCGCAAGGCGGTCGAGGCCGAGGGGCTGGCGCTGCCCGACGGGACCGACTTCCAGTTTCTGAGTTGCCTGTTCGACTTCGACGCCAAGCTGTTCGCCAAGACCCATGCCGAGTTCCGGGCGCTCGCCGACCACCCCGAAACGACGCCGCAGTTCCTGGCCGAGCGGCTGAAATGGGTCGACAAGCAGTTCAATAATTTCCTGTCGGACATCCTGCTGCTGATGCTGTTCGGCGAAGGGGTCCGGCTGTTCGATTTCAAGTCGCTGTATGAGACCTGCATTGGCGCCTCGTTGACCCGCAGCGCCCAGGTCACCAAGCGGCCGTTCGTCCAGGACGAGGTGCGCCGCCGCCCCGTCGAACTGGCCTGGCAGATGCGCGCCGCGCTCGTCACCGGCGTCACCCTGGAAGCGGCGAGCGAGGCCGCCAACATGCTGGTGATGGTGCATGGCGTGATGAGCAGCCGCCGTTTCGCGGGCGAATTGAGGGAATCCATCGAGGTGCTCGAGGCCTTCAAGGATGAGACGGTCGGCGATCCCCGCCACGGCCCCTATGCCGAGGCGATGGATTCCCTGGTCGCCCATCTGAGCGGCAAGGAGTTGAAGCGCCAGACCTGCCTGATGCACATCGCCTCGGCTTGGCACGCCTTGGCCAAGCAGGCCGCGTCGTGACCACGCCGCTCGACCGGCTGTTGGCGATCATGGCCACCTTGCGCGACCCGGCGCGCGGCTGCCCCTGGGATATCGAGCAGACCTTCGCCACCATCGCCCCCCACACCATCGAGGAAGCCTACGAAGTCGCCGAGGCGATCGAGCAAGGCGATCTGACGGCGCTCAAGGACGAATTGGGCGATCTCTTGTTCCAGGTCGTGTTCTACGCGCAAATGGCCGGCGAGCGGGGCCTGTTCGATTTCCAGGACGTGGCGCGCGGCATCGCCGACAAGATGGAGCGGCGCCATCCCCATGTTTTCGGCGACGCGAATATCGATACCGCCGAGGCGCAGACCGTCGCCTGGGAAACGACCAAGGAGCGCGAGCGTCAAGCCAAGGCCTGCGACCAACCGCCCAGCGTCCTGGACGGCGTGTCGATCGCCCTGCCCGCCCTGACCCGCGCCGCCAAGGTCCAGGGGCGCGCCGCGCGGGTGGGCTTCGACTGGCCCGAGGCGGCGCCGGTGGTCGACAAGATCCGCGAGGAGGCGGCCGAGATCGAGGCCGAACTGGCCGGCGCCGACCCGGCCCGGCTCGATGAGGAGATGGGGGACCTTCTCTTCTCTTGCGTCAACCTTGCCCGAAAGCTCAAGATCGATGGCGAAGGCGCCCTGCGGCGCGCCACCCGAAAATTCGAGGGGCGTTTCCGCCGCGTCGAGCAGGCCCTGACCGCGCGGGGCCGCACGCCGCACGAGGCCAGTCTCGCCGAGATGGACGCCCTGTGGGAGCAAGTGAAGCGGGAGGACGCGGCGGATAAGGGGTGACGATTTGGTGCGATTGTGGGGATGGCTGGCGCGAGTGGCCGTGGTGCTGCCGCTGGTGCTCGGGCTGGGCTCGTGCTACTTGCCGGACGGCTTCAAGTCGGAAATCCGGCTGGGGCGCAACGGCGATTTCTCGATCCTTTACCTCGGCGACCTGACCTACGGGCCACTGCACGAGGAACTGGTCGCGGGCAAGCTGTCGCCCGAAGAGGCCAAAAAGAAGATCCAGGTGGTTCACGACGACCTGAAGCGCGACGGCGCCTTCAAGCAGATCACCCACAAGGGCGGCGCCCGTTTCAACGTCCGCTACGAATTCCAGGGCCGCCTGGGCGAAAGCCGGCTGGTCACCTTCGTGCGGCGCAACGCCCCGATCCTGTCGCTGAAATCCGACATCAAGAACAACACCATCGTGGTCGATGGCACGACCTTGCGCCGCAACGACGCGCAGCGGGCGCTCACCTCGGGGCTTACGGTGTCCGGCGAGTTCCGTCTGATCACCGATGGCGACGTGGTCAGCCAGAACGCCTCGGAGGTGCGCCTTCACGAGGGCTATCGGGTCTATATCTGGAAGATCGAAAACGCCTTCTCGCCCGCGCCCCGCTTCGTGATGAAGCGCGGCGCGTGATCTCCACTCGTCATGGCCGGACTTGATCCGGCCATCCACGCGGCTCCGTGGGGCGGCGCACGTGGATGCCCGTGTCAAGCACGGGCATGACGGAAATGGGTCACTCCGCCAAATCGCGCAGGACTTGCCAGCTTTGGCGATCGGGGGCGAGCAGCAGGTCGGTGCCGACATTGGGCAGCGGCCGGTAGGGCTGGCCGTCGAGCAACGCCGAATAGCCCCCCGCCTCGTGGTGCATCAACACGCCGGCCGCGTGGTCCCAGGGATTGAGGCGACGGTACAGCGCGAAGTGCAGGCTGCTCTCGGCCAGACAAAGATAATCGTGGGCGACGCTGCCCTGGCGGACCACCCGGCGCACCCGCTCCTGAATCCGGCGGTTGCGCCGCCAACCGAGCGAGCCGGCCATCTGGCCCAGGTCCGGCGCGGCGGCGATGCTTAGGCGGCGGTCGCCCGCCCAGGCGCCCCGCCCCGCGATGGCGTGGAAGGTGATGTCCGAGAGCGGGTCGTGAATCCAGCCTTGCAGCGTGCGCCCGCCCCGCACCAGCGCGACGATGACGGCGAACAGTGGCCGGCCACGCGCGAAATTGCCGGTGCCGTCGACCGGGTCGAGCACCCAGACCGGGCGGTCGCCGGTAAGCGCGTCGAGCACGCCGGGGTCATCGGCCACCGCCTCCTCGCCGACCACCGCCGAGCCGGGCAGCAGCGCGGTCAGCCGCTCGGCCAGGCGAAGTTCAGCCTCGGTGTCGGCCTCGGTGACCAGATTGCCCGGCCCCTTCTCGCGGATTTGATGCGCGGCCAGGGCGCGGAACCGCGGCAGGATCTCGGTTTCGGCGACGGACCTCACGATCGAGGTGACGGTCGCCGGATTGATCGTCACGACGGCTCGCCCGTTCGGGGCCGGCGCTGGAAACGGGCGACATCGGCCGGGTCGAGCTTGACCCGCATGCGCGCCAGCGTCTCGTCGTCGCTGCGCTCGATGACCTCGCCATGGGCGTACAGCCACGAGATGGCGGCGCCGTCGTCGAGCGGCAGCGCCACCTCGACGATCTCGCGGGTTTCCGACAAGCGGCGGTCGAGCAGCGCGAGCAGCGTGTCGACCCCCTCGCCCGTCACGGCGGACAGGGCGATCGCGTCGGGGACGCGGGCGGTCTGGTTGAGCAGTTCCTGGCGTTCCGCCTCGCCCAGCCGGTCGATCTTGTTGAGCGCCTCGATCAAGCCGCGATCGACGGTCTCGCCGATGCCAAGGTCGCGCAGCACGTCCTCGACGTCGGATTTCTGGGCCTCGGTATCGGGGTGCGAGACGTCGCGGACATGAACGATCACGTCGGCTTCCAGCACCTCTTCCAGGGTGGCCCGGAACGCGGCGACCAGCTCGGTGGGCAGATCGGAGACGAAGCCCACGGTGTCGGACAGGATCACCCGCCGGCCCGAAGGCAGCACGAGGCCGCGCATGGTCGGATCGAGCGTGGCGAACAACTGGTCGCGGGCCAGCACCTCGGCGCTGGTCACCGAATTGAACAGCGTCGATTTTCCGGCGTTGGTGTAGCCGACCAGCGCCACCACCGGATAGGGCACCCTTTTCCGCGCCTTGCGGTGCAGATCGCGGGTCCGCTTGACCTCTTCCAGCTCTTTCTTCAGGCGGGTGATCCGTTCCAGGATCATCCGGCGGTCGGCCTCGATCTGCGTCTCGCCGGGTCCACCCATGAAGCCGAAGCCGCCGCGCTGGCGTTCAAGATGGGTCCACGACCGCACCAGCCGCGAACGTTGATAGGACAACGCGGCGAGGTCGACCTGAAGCCGCCCCTCGCGGGTGCGGGCGCGGGCGCCGAAGATTTCCAGGATCAGTCCGGTGCGGTCGATGACCTTGCAGCCCCACGCCCGTTCCAGATTGCGCTGCTGCACCGGCGACAGATGGGTGTCGATCACCGCGACGCCCACCTCTTCGGCCTCGATCACCTCGGCCAAGCGTTCGACGCCGCCCTGGCCGAGATAGGTGGCCGGACGAATCTTGGAGACGGTCACCAGATCGGCGCCGATCACCCGCAGATCGATCGCCTTGGCCAGTCCCACCGCTTCCTCAAGCCGCGATTCCGGGCGGCGCGCCGCGCCATCGGCGCCTTTTGGCACCGGATGGACGACGAGACACCGGACCGGAGCGGCCGCGGTGTCGGATGGGGCGCCGGTGCTCAAACCGTTTCTTCGCCCTTCTCGCTGGGCTCGAACAGCATGACGGGAACCGACGGCATGACGGTCGAGATAGCGTGTTTGTAGACTAGCTGGGTGTGCCCGTCACGACGCAAAAGGACCGAGAAATTGTCGAACCAGGTGACGATGCCCTGGAGCTTGACGCCATTGACCAGAAAGATCGTTACCGGCGTCTTGTTCTTACGAATGTTGTTCAGGAACACGTCCTGAACGTTCTGCGATTTCTCTTGCGACATGGGTGAGCCCCCGTTTTCTTGTTATCACAGCCAGCGACCACTCATCCAACCTGCGGCGCCGGAGCGGCGAGGTCGCGCACGAGAGCGGCGAGTTCCTTGCATCCCAATATATGACGCCGCGGAGGATGCGTGTCAAACTCTCCTTGTTGCAGTGCAGCATTGCGGAGAAGGACAGGCAGGCATCCCGAATTGGCGGCACAGGCCATATCGATCGGGGCGTCGCCGATAAACCAAACGGCGGGTCCGGGCGCGATCCCGCTCGCCGCCAGCGCCATGTGGACGGGCGCCGCCGAGGGCTTGTCCTCGGGCGCGTCGGTGGCGCCGATCATCTTGTGGAACAGATCCTCCCAGCCGAGGCGCTCGGCCTCGGCGCGAAGGTAGTGGCCGGTCTTGTTGCTGACCACCGCCAGCACGATGCCCAATTCCCGCATCTCGTCGAGCATCGCGCGCGCGTCGGGCAGCGGCCGAAGGTAGTCCATGTGGACGGCTTCGAAGGTGGCGTAGAAATGATCCCTCGCCTCTTCCCAGCGGTCGCCGAACAGCACCGGGAAGGCGTCGCGCAGCGAATGGGCGACGCGCCGCTGGGTCTCCTCCATGCTCCATTCGGGATGGCCCATGTGGCGAAGCGTGGCGTTGGTCGCCACCTGGATGCATTCCCAGGAATCGACCAGGGTGTTGTCCCAGTCGAAGACCATGGCGCGGGGGCGATGGATCATTCGCCCAGCCCCGCCTTCTCGCAATAAAGGCCCAGCAGCTTGCGGGCCATCGGCCCCGGTTTGCCGTCGCCCACCGGGCGGCCGTCGATCGAGATCACCGGCAGCACGAACGACGTCGTGCTGGTCACGAAGGCTTCGGCGGCGCCCAGCGCCTCGTCGACCGAGAAGGGGCGCGTCTGGAGGGCCAGCCCGGCCGCCGCGGCCGCCTCGACCACGGCGGTGCGGGTGATGCCGTTGAGGATGGCGCTGTCGGCCTTGCGGGTGACCACCGCGCCGTCGCGGGTGACGATCCAGGCATTGCTCGACGTGCCCTCGGTGACATTGCCCTGGTCGTCGACCATCCACGCCTCGAAGGCCCCGGCGGCGCGCGCCAACTGTTTCGCCATCACGTTAGGAAGAAGGCCCACCGTCTTGATGTCGCAACGTTTCCATCGCAGATCCGGAACGGTGATGACGGACACGCCCTTGGCCGCCAGGGCGGTGGGCTGCTTCTTTGGGCGGGCGGTCGCCACCACGCTGGGGGGCATGCCGTCGGCCCAGCCATGGTCGCGCCGCGCCACGCCGCGGGTGACTTGCAGGTAGACCACGCCGTCCTTGACCAGATTGCGGCGGACCACCTCGCGCAGCACGACGGCCAGGGCGCGGTCGGTCATCGGCCGCGGGATGCCCAGTTCACCCAGCGAGTAGCGCAGGCGGGCCAGATGCCCGGCCTCGTCCACCAGCCGTCCGCCGGCCACCGCGATGACCTCGTAGACGCCGTCGGCGAATTGGTAGCCGCGATCCTCGATATGGACGGCGGCGTCGCGATGGGGGACGTAACGGCCATTGACATAGGCGACGCGCGACATGATCAGAAATACTCCAGCCGGACCGAGAACATCTTTTCGACCTTCTTCACCTGCTCGGCGGCGGCGAACAGGATGACGCGATCGTTGGCCTGCACCACGGTGGTGCCGCGTGGGCTGATCACCTTGTCCTCGCGCACCAGGGCGCCGATCAGCACGCCGTTGGGCAGCTTGATTTCCTTCAAAGGCTTGCCGACCAGCGGCGAGGTCTCCAGCGCGTCGGCCTCGATCAACTCGCCGAAGCCCTCGTGCAGCGAGTGCACCGCGTGGATTCGGCCGCGCCGGACGTGCTGCAGGATGTTCGAGACGGTGATGGCGCGCGGGCTGATCACCACGTCGACGCCCAGCGTCGACACCAGCGACTGGTAGTCGGTCTTGTTGACCAAGGCCATGGCGCGGCGGCAGCCATACCGCTTGGCGAGCAAGGCCGACAGGATGTTGGTCTCGTCGTCGTTGGTCACCGCGACGGCGGTTTCGGCGGTGCCGATGCTGGCCTCTTCCAGGATTTCGGAATCGAGCACGTCGCCGTTCAGCACCACCGAATGATGCAGCGTGCGGGCCACGTATTCGGCCCGCTCGCGGTTCATCTCGATGACCTTGGCGGTCACCCCGGTGGTCGACGCCTCGATCTGCTGGGCGAGGAACAGGCCGATATTGCCGCCGCCGAAGATGATGATGCGGCGCGCCTCCTTCTCCTCGTGGCCGAACGCGGCCATGGCGCGGGCGATGTGCGAGGTGTCGACGACGAAATAGACCTCGTCGCCGATCAGCATTTGATCCTCGGGCGTGGGAACCAGCGCGTTGCCCTGGCGCACGATGCCGATGATCACGATGTTGAGGTCGGGGAACAGCACCGAAAGCTGGCGCAGCGGCGTGTTGATCAGCGGGCAGGATTCCGAGCAGCGCACCCCGATCAGCCGCACGCGGTCGTTGGCCAGCGGAATCACGTCGATCGCGCCGGGCACTTGAAGCCTGCGGGTGATGGCGCGGGCCACCTCGATCTCGGGCGAGATGATCACGTCGATCGGCAGATGATCGCGCGAGAACAGATTGGCCCACATCGGGTTGAGGTAGCTTTGGCTGCGCACGCGGGCGATCTTGGTCGGCACGTTGAACAGCGAGTGGGCCACTTGGCAGGCCACCATGTTGACCTCGTCGGCGTGGGTCACCGCGATCAGCATGTCGGCGTCGCCCGCCCCCGCCTGTTCCAGCACCGGCGGATGCGAGGCGTAGCCCAGGATGGCCTGGACGTCGAGCGTGTCGCTGATCTTGCGGATCAGGTCGGCGCGCTGGTCGATGACCGTGACGTCGTTGTTCTCGCCCGCCAGATAGCGGGCGATGTTGAAGCCCACCTGGCCGGCGCCGCAGATGATGACCTTCATGCGAGGATTCCTTTGGTCAAGCGCGTCCCTTCTCGTCCGAGTGCACGCCGAGAAGCTTGAGCTTGCGATGCAGGGCGGATCGTTCCATCCCGACGAACGCGGCGGTCCGCGAGATGTTGCCGCCAAACCGGGTGACCTGGGCCAGCAGATATTCGCGCTCGAACACCTCGCGCGCGTCGCGCAGCGGCAATGTCATGATCTCGCCCGATTTCTCCCAGCGCAGCACGGCGGGCGTGATGGCGCCGATATCGGGCGGCAGCATGTCGGCATGGACCGGCTCGCGCACGTCGCCGCCGGCCATGATCAGGATCCAGTCGACCACGTTGCGCAACTGGCGAACATTGCCCGGCCAGTCATAGGCTTGCAGCGCGGCCAGCGCGTCCTCGGCCAGCAGACGGGGCACCAGCCCCGCCGCGCGGGCCGCCGTGTCCATGAAATGCTTGGCCAGCAATGGGATGTCGTCCCGCCGGTCGCGCAGCGAGGGCAGTTCCAGCGGCACCACGTTCAGGCGATAGAACAGGTCTTGGCGGAAGCGCCCGGCCGCCATCTCGGCCTTGATGTCGCGGTTCGAGGCGGCGATCACCCGCACGTCCACCGAGACCCGCTTGCCGCCGCCGACCCGCTCGAAGGTCTGCTCCTGCAAGGCGCGCACGATCTTGCCCTGCGTCTCCAGCGGCATGTCGGCGACTTCGTCGAGGAACAAGGTGCCGCCATGCGCCATTTCGAAGGTGCCGATCTTGCGGGCGGCATCCGGCCCCTCGCCCTTTTCGGTGCCGAACAGTTCGATCTCGACGCGGTCGGGCGTCATGGCGGCGCAATTCAGCACCACGAAGCGCCCTTGCGCGCGGCGCGAGCGGGCGTGGATCAGGCGCGCCGCGACCTCCTTGCCCGAGCCGGCCGGCCCGGTGAGCAGCACGCGCGAGCCGGTCGGCGCCACCCGCTCGATGCCCTGGCGCACTTGGTTGATGGCGTTCGAGACGCCGACCAGTTCGGTCGGGCCGCCGGCCCGCAGGCGCAACTCCTCGTTCTCCTGCCGCAAGTGGGCGGCCTCGATGGCGCGCTCGATGGTGACCAGCAGGCGGTCGGTCTTGAAGGGCTTCTCGATGAAGTCGTAGGCGCCGATCTTTAGGGCCTTGACGGCGGTTTCGATGCTGCCGTGGCCGCTGATCATCAGCACCGGCACCATGGGATGGTCGCGCTTGACGTGTTCGAGGATGTCCATCCCGTCCATGTCGCTGCCTTGCAGCCAGATGTCGAGGATCACCAGACTGGGGCGGCGGGCCTGCAAGGCCTCGAGGGCGTCGTCGGCGGTGCCGGCCTCGCGCGTCGCGTATCCCTCGTCGCCAAGGATGTCGGCGATCAGCATGCGGATGTCGGCTTCGTCGTCGACGATCAGGATCTCATGCGTCGCCATGGGTCGCGGTGCTTTGCCATTTGGACGGAGCCGGCTCGCCGGCGGGGAAGATCAGAATGACGCGGGCGCCCTGGCCCTCGGCGTCTTCGAGCAGGATGAAGCCCCCATGGTCTTCCATGATTTTCTTGACGATGGCAAGGCCCAATCCGGTACCCTTGGTGCGGGTTGTGACATAGGGTTCGGTCAGGCGATCGCGCAAATCGCGCGGCAAGCCGCGCCCATTGTCCTCGACGACCAGCCGCACCCGCTCGCCCTCGGCGGCCAGGGTCACCACCACGCGGCCGGGCGCAAGATTCTCGCCGTCGCGTCCAAGGATCGATTCGGCGGCGTTCTTGATCAGATTGGTCATCGCCTGCCCGACCTGCCGGCCGTCGCACAGGACTTCGATCGGCGCGTCGGGCAGTCGCGCCTCGACCGTGACGCCCGACCAGGCGCCGCGCTGGAGGAACACCGCCTGACGGGCGATCTCGCACAGATCCTCGGCCCGCATCACCGGGGCCGGCATGCGGGCGAAGGCCGAGAACTCGTCGACCATGCGGCCGATGTCGCCGACCTGACGGATGATGGTGTCGGTGCAGGTGACGAAGGTTTCGACGTCGGTCTGGATCTGGCGCTGGTATTTGCGTTTCAGACGCTCGGCGGACAGCTGGATGGGGGTCAGCGGGTTCTTGATCTCGTGCGCGATGCGCCGGGCCACGTCGGCCCAGGCCGCCTTGCGCTGCGCGTTGACCAGTTCGGTGATGTCGTCGAAGGTGACGACATAGCCGATCACCTCGGAGTCCAGCCGTTCGGCGGCGACCCGCACCAGCAGCACGCGGGTCTGGTCGGCGCGTGGCAGCATGACCTCGGCTTGCAGCAGGCGGTCGGGCCGGCGCCGGACCTGATCGAGCACATCGGCCATTTCGGGCACCACTTCGGCCAGCGGCAGCCCGGCCGCCGCTTCGAAATCGACGCCCAGCAGATCGGCGGCCGAACGGTTGGGCAGCGTGACGCTCCCCTCGGCGTCGAGTCCGATCACCCCGGCCGAGACGCCGGCCAGCACCGTCTCGGTGAAGCGGCGTCGCTCGTCCAACTCGCGGTTGGCGTCGATCAGGCGTTGGCGCTGGCTCGACAACTCGCTGGTCATGCGATTGAAGGCGCGGCTCAGCAGCGCCATGTCGTCCTGGCCGCCCAGATCGTCGACGCGCACCGTGAGGTCACCCTCGCCGACCTTTTCGGCGGCGCCGATCAATCGTCCGATCGGCCGCGCCAACTGGTTGGCCAAGTTGAGCCCCATCCAAGCCGCCGCCATCAAAAGCAGCAGGGCGACCAGCAGGAACATGGTGGTCAGGGTGACATAGGTGTATGAGCGCCGGCCCTCCAGGCTCTGATAGACGCTGACCGCGTCGGCGGTGCGCTCCATATGGCCGATCACCTTCGGATCGACGAAGCGTCCGACGAACAGATAGGCGTCGGAGGTGGCGCCGTCGAGACGCACCAGGGCGCGCACCCGGTCGTCGTCGTCGGTGTCGATCACCGCGACCTCGCCGTTGCGGGCCCGCTCGATGGCCCAGAGCGGAATTTGCTCGATGGCCAGTTCGATCGAGAAGGAAAAGCCCGAGCGCGCCAGCACCCTGCCCTGCGGATCGAACACGATGGCCTCGGCGAGGCCCCGGCTGGCCGCCTCGCGCCCCAGCCCACGCAGGCCGGTGTAACCGTCGCGATTGATCTCGGCGGCCATCGCCAAGGCGTCGCCGGCGATGGCGTGCTGATGCTCCTCGAGATAGGCGCGCGCCACGGCGTTCGATTCGAGCAGCGCCCGCTGCACCGTCTTGTCGAACCACGCCTCGACGCCAAGGTGGAAGAACAGCGCCGAGAAGACCGCCACGATGATCGCCGGAGTCACCGCCATGCCGCTGAACAGCAGCACGAGGCGGCGATGCAGGCGCGATCCCCCGCCCCCCCTGCGCCCCTCGTTCCAGACGTGGGTCATGCGGCGCGCCACCACGGCGCCCAGCATCAAGAGCAGAACCACGTCGACGATCAGCAGGGTCTTGACTTCGGTCGACCCCGGCCCGCCCAGCGGCGCCGAGGTCAGCGCGCCATAGGTGGCGACGCCCGAGACGATCGAGGCCAGCGCCAGCGCCAGCGCCAGCTTTCCGGCCAGCCCGACCCGCCGCGCCCATGACGCGATGCCGCCGATGCCGTTCATCGCGCGGCCATCATTTCAAGCCGCGCACGACCTGGACGTCGAGATCGCGGATCTTCTTGCGCAGCGTGTTGCGGTTCAGCCCCAGCACATGCGCCGCTTTGATCTGGTTGCCGCGGGTGGCTTCCAGGGTCAGGGTGATCAGCGGGCGCTCGATCTCGCGCAACACGCGGTCGTACAGGCCGGCGGCCGGCATCCCGTCGGCATGGGCCGAGAAATAGTCGCGCAGGTGGCGCTCGACCGAGGCGGACAGCCCCTCGCCGTCGGGCGCCGCCTGGGGCTCCATCATCGGCACGCCGCCGGCCAGCTCGGCCTCGATCACGTCGATGCCGATCACCTCTTGCGAATAGAGGGCGGCCAGCCGGCGCACCAGATTCTCCAGCTCGCGCACATTGCCCGGCCAGCGATGGCGGCGCAGGCGGTCCATGGCGGTGCCGTCGATGGTCTTGGGCGGCAGGCCCTCCGAGGCGGCCAGCGACAGGAAGTGGCGGATCAATTCGGCGATGTCCTCGACCCGCTCGCGCAAGGGCGGCAGGCGGATCGGCACCACGTTGAGGCGGTAGAACAGATCCTCGCGGAACATGCCCTGGCGGATCAACTGGGTCAGGTCGCGATGGGTGGCCGCGACGATGCGGATATTGGCGCGGATCGGGGTGCGGCCGCCGACCGTCGTGTATTCGCCCTCTTGCAGGACGCGCAGCAGCCGGGTCTGGGCCTCGGGCGGCATGTCGCCGATCTCGTCGAGGAACAAGGTCCCGCCCTCGGCCTGCTCGAAACGGCCGGCGGCGCGCGAGGTGGCGCCGGTGAAGGCGCCCTTCTCGTGGCCGAACAGCTCCGACTCGATCAGCTCGCGCGGGATCGCCGCCATGTTGATCGCGACGAAGGGGCCGTTGCGGCGCTTGCCGTAATCGTGCAGGGCGCGCGCCACCAGTTCCTTGCCGGTCCCCGACTCGCCGGTGATCATCACCGTCAGGTCGGTGTTCATCAGCCGCGCCAACGTGCGGTAGATCTCCTGCATGGCCGGCGAGCGGCCGATCAGCGGCAGCTTCTCGTCCTGATCCTGGGCGGCCGGCTCGGGCTGGCTGCGCGGCAGCGACAAGGCGCGTTGCACCACCGCGACCAGCTCGCGCAGATCGAAGGGCTTGGGCAGGTATTCGAAGGCGCCGCGCTGCGCCGCCTTGACGGCGGTCAGCAGGGTGTTTTGGGCGCTCATCACGATGATGCGCAGATCGGGGCGGATCTTCTTGATGCGGGGAAGCAGGTCCAGCCCGTTCTCGTCGGGCATCACCACATCGGTGATGACCAGATCGCCCTCGCCGTCCGACACCCAGCGCCACAGCGTCGCGGCGTTGCCGGTGGTCCGCACCTCATAGCCGGCGCGGCCCAGGGCTTGGCTCAGAACGGTACGGATGCCGCGGTCGTCGTCGGCGATCAGGATGGTGGAAACCGACATCAGTGGGCGTCCTCGTTCTGGACCATGGGCAGCATGACCTTGAAGACGGTGCGCCGCGGCATGCTGTCGAATTCGATGATCCCACCATGGTCGCCGATGATCTTGGCGACCAGCGCGAGGCCCAGGCCGGTGCCGGTCGCCTTGGTGGTGACGAAGGCGTCGAACAAATGGGGCTTCACGTCGTCGGGGATGCCGCCGCCGTTGTCCAGCACGCTGACCACCAGCGGCAGATGGCGCCGCTCGTGGGTGCCGGGCACCGCCAGTCGGACGCCGTGCTGATAGGCGGTCGACAGGATGATTTCGCCGCCGTCCTGCGGCACCGCCTCGGCGGCGTTCTTGATCAGATTGAGGAACACCTGGATCAACTGGTCGCGGTTGCCGAACACGGCGGGCAGCGAGGGATCGTACTGCTCGACGAAGCGGACATGGCGGCCGAAGCCGGCCTGGGCGACCCGGCGGACATGCTCGAGCACGCTGTGGATGTTGATGGCGTCGCGCTCCAGCGGCCTTTGGTCCGAGAACACCTCCATGCGGTCGACCAGCGCGACGATGCGGTCGGCCTCGTCGCAGATCAGGCGGGTCAGCGGGCGGTCCTCGGGGGGCGCGCTCTGTTCCAGCAACTGCGCGGCGCCGCGGATACCCGACAGCGGGTTCTTGACCTCGTGCGCCAGGATCGCCGCCATCGCGGTGACCGAGCGCGCCGCGTTGCGGTGGGTGAGCTGGGCGCCGATCTTGAGGGCGATCGATTGCTCGACCAGCGACAGGACGACCCAGCCGTGTTCCTCGAGCATCGAGGCCACCTGGACGCCGACCGTGCGGTGGCCGGTGCGCGGCGTGTCCAGCGTGACGCCGTATTCCGAAACCGCCGAGGCATCGCCGCGCGCCTGCTCGATCAGCGAGAACACCGGGCTGTCGATCGGCAGCAGGTCGCCGAGCGACTGGGTGCAGAGATGCGCGGCGCCCGATTCGAACAGCTGCTCGGCCGAGGCGTTGACGTAGCGCACCGCGTTGTCCTGGTCGAGGACCAGCACCGCCGCCGCCAGGGTGTTGAGCACCAGGGCCGGGTCCACCTCGCGGGGGGCCGTCGGCTTGCGGGCGAAGGCAAGCTTTTTGACCATTCAGGCGGCCTTCCGTTCGAGCAGTGGTTGATAGAACTCGTCGATCGCCCGCGCCACCAGGCGTGCGTCGGGCAAGGCGTTGACGCGGGCGCGGAACTCGGCCGAGCCGGGCAGTCCGCGCGAATACCAGGCGATGTGCTTGCGCGCCATGCGCGCCCCCACCTCGGTGCCGTAATGAACCAGCATGTCTTCGTAATGGGCGCGCAGCATTTCGTACTGGCGATCGAGGGTCGGATCGGGCAGACGCTCGCCGGTCTTCAGGAAATGCGCCACCTGCGCGGGGAACCACGGGCGGCCATAGGTGGCGCGGCCGATCATCACGCCGTCGGCGCCCGATTGGCGCAGCATCTCGGCGGCGTCGTCCACGCTGTTGACGTCGCCATTGCCGACCACCGGAATCGACACGGCGTCCTTGACCGAGCGGATGAAGGCCCAGTCGGCGGTGCCGGTATAAAGCTGCTGCCGGGTCCGGCCATGCACGGTGACCATGCGGACGCCGCAATCCTCGGCGATGCGGGCCAGTCGCGGCGCGTTCAGGCACGAGTGGTCCCAGCCCATCCGCATCTTCAAGGTGACCGGCAGGCGCACGGCGCGCACCACGGCTTCGAGAATGCGCGCGGCCAGCGGCTCGTCGCGCATCAGCGCCGAGCCGGCGTCGCCCTTGACCACCTTCTTGACCGGGCAGCCCATGTTGATGTCGATGATCGCGGCGCCGCGATCCTCGTTGAGGCGGGCCGCCTCGGCCATCCGCTCGGGCTCGCAGCCGGCCAGTTGCACCGACATCGGGTGCTCCTCGGCGCAAGCCGAAGACATCTTCATGGTCTGGCGGTTGGCGCGGATCATCGCCTCGCTGGCGATCATCTCGGACACGACCAGCCCGACGCCCAGGCTTTTCACCAAGCGGCGGAAGGGCATGTCGGTCACTCCCGACATGGGCGCCAGAATGACGGGGCTGTCGAGGTCGATGGGTCCGATGGAGAGGGTCATGGGCTGCGAAATTATTGGGCAGGCGCCCACTATGCAAGCAGAATTTCGAGGCGCACCCGGTGCGGCTGCCTAAACAAGCAGCACTTGTGTCACAAATTTGACGCCGGGATAAGCGAGCGTCAGCAACAGCCAAGCCAGCAGCACCAGCCGCGCGGCGCGACGGCCGCGAACCCCCGTCAGCCGATGGGCGAGCAGCAGCCCGCCGATCACCGCGAAGGCCAGCAGCGACAGCAGCGTCTTATGATCGAGCGCCAGCGCCCGCCCGATCTCGAACCATTGCGTCGCCATGCCGGTGGCCAGCCCCAGCCCGAGCACCGCCTCGGAGGCGGCGAGCAGCCGCACGGTCAGCGATTCGGCGTCGGCCACCGAGGGCAGCAGCCGGGTCAGCGGGGTCGGCCGCTTGGCCTTGAGCGCCCGCTC
>JADFZP010000020.1:8449-16497 GCA_015232485.1 Alphaproteobacteria bacterium | reverse complement strand
CGCTGGCGCCGGGGCTGCCGGCCGCCACATTGTCGCGGATGGTTCCGTCGAACAGCACGCATTCCTGCGGCAGATAGCCGATCCAGTCGGCCAGCTCGCGGCGGGTGAACTGGGCGATGTCGGCGCCGTCGAGCAGCACGCGCCCGGTCTCCGGCCGGTAAAGGCCCAGGATCAGCTTCAACAGGGTGGTCTTGCCGCAGCCATTCGGCCCGACCACGGCGGTCAGCGAATGGGCGGGGAAGGTCAGCGTCACCGCGTCGATGGCGGGCTTCAGCTTCGGGTCGTAGTGGAAGACCGCCGCCTCGCAGGCGATCACGCCGGTCGGGCGCTCGCGGGCGATGCCGCTGTCGCGCCGGTCCTCCTCCAGCGCCAAGGCCTCGCCCAGGCGCCGCACCGATTGCCGGAAGGCGGCGAACGAGCGCCACGCGCCGACCAATTGGCCGAGCGGCCCGAACAGTCGCCCGGCCAGGACGTTGGCGGCCACCAAGGCGCCCACCGTCAATTGCTGCTCGATGATCAGCAGCGCGCCCACCCCGGTCAGCGCCACCGTCGACAGCATGGTCAGGATCAGGCCGGCGGTCATGTAGCCGTCGGCCCGCATGCCGCGCTCGATCGACTGCTCGATGGTCGCCGCCTGGCGCTCCTCCCAAAGCGGGCGGATGGCGTGCTCGAGATCGAGCGCCTTGATGGTGCCGCGCCCGGCCAGCATTTCGGCCATCAAGCCGTCGCGGCCCGACATCAACGCGCGTTCCTTCTCGCCGGACGAGGCCAGTTGCGCGCCCGAACGCCAAGCCAGCGCCAGAAAGGCCGGCAGCAGGGCCAGGAACACCCAGGCCAGCGGCGGCGCGATGATAAGGATGGTGACCAGGAAGATGATCACGAAGGGCAGGTCGGCGAGCAGAACCGCCGTGGCGCCCGACAGCGTGTTGCGGATCAGATCGACATCGCGGAACAGGGCCTGCCAACTCGCCAGCGGCCGGGTTTCCAGCCGCCGCAACGGCAGGGCCATCAGCTTGTCGAACAGGCGTTCGCCCAGCGCCACGTCGATGTGCAACGACACCCGCTGCATCAGCCGCGATCGGGCGGTGCGCAGGGCGAAGTCGAAGCCCAGCAACACCGTCACGCCGATCGCCAGCCCTTGCAGCGTCGACATGCCGGCGTGGAAGACCACCCGGTCATAGACCTGCTGGATGAAGATCGGCACCGTCAGGGCCACCAGATTGATGGCCAGCGAGGTCACCATCAATTCGCGGAGGGCCGGCCGCATGGGTTCGAGCAGCGGCTTCAGCCAGGATGTGGGCGCGTCCGTCATGGCCGACATTTCTGGACCGCCCCCGCTCCATTGGAAACAAAAAAGTGTTGCCCCCATCGTGGGTCGGGATACCCTTCTCGCCAGCGGACACGAGGGGGGCGGCATGGCTGGCAAGCGGTTGAAGGTGTTTACGGCCGCCGCTTGGCGCCGCTGGTTGGGCGGCGGCCGTCTGCTGGGGCTCGCCTTGCTGGTCGGCATGCTGGTCGCGCAGGCGCTCGACCCGGTGCTGCTCGAACCGATCCGCAATTTCGTCTTCGACCACTACCAGACGCTGAAGCCGCGCCCGCCCTCGCATCCCAGCCCGGTGGTGATCGTCGATATCGACGAGGAAAGTCTGGGCGAGATCGGACAATGGCCGTGGCCGCGCACCACGCTGGCCCGGCTGGTCGATCGGCTGACCGAGCTGGGCGCCGTCACGGTGACCTTCGACTTCGTGTTTCCCGAGCCCGACCGGATGTCGCCCTCGGTGATCGCCGCCACGCTGCCCGGCCTGGACGAGGGCACCGCCGGCCGGCTTCGCGAGATGCCGACCAACGACGAGGTGTTCGCCGCCGCGATGAAGGCCTCGCGCGTCGTGCTGGGCCAGACGGTGATCAACACCGTCGGCCGCGACGATTCGAATCGCGCCAGCCAGGTTTCGGTGGCCGAGATCGGCGGCGATCCGCGGCCCTGGCTCGACAGCTATCCATCGCTGCTGGGCAATATCGCGGTGCTCGACGAGGCGGCGGCCGGGCATGGCATTTTCAACGTCTATCCCGAATTGGACGGCGTGGTCCGCCGCGTGCCGGCCATCCAGCAGGTCAACGGCAAGCTGATGCCCTCGCTGGCGCTCGAAACGCTGCGCGTGGCGACCGGCAACCGCACCTTGGGCATCCGCACCAATCCCGATTTGGGCATCCAAAGCGTGGTGGTGCGGCCGGCCCAGGTGCTGACCGACCGCGCGGCGCGCGTCTGGCTGTACGCCGGCCGGCACGATCCCGGGAAATACGTGGCCGCCAAGGACGTGCTGTCGGGTGGCGTGGGGTCGGCGGCGATCGCCGGCAAGATGGTGCTGATCGGCACCTCGGCGGCGGGCCTGCTCGATATCCGGTCGATCGCCGTCGAGCGCCAGATCCCCGGAGTCGAGGTGCACGCGCAGATCCTCGAGACGGTGCTGGGCGGCATGCAGCTTGAGCGGCCGGCCGACTCGCTGGGCGTCGAACTGTCGGTCGGCTTGGCGGTCGGCCTGCTGATGATCGTGCTGGTGCCGCTGCTGGGGGCGCGTTGGACGCTGATCCTGTTCGTCGCCTGCGCCGGTCTGATCGCCTGGGGCTCGTGGACGATGTTCGCCGAGAAGCGGCTGCTTTACGACCCCGCCATGCCGATCGCCACCGCGCTGGCCCTTTACATGCTGCTGACCTATTCCGGCTATGCCCGCGAGGAGGCGCAGCGGCGTCAAGTGCGCTCGGCCTTCACCCGCTACATGTCGCCGGCCCTGGTCGAGCGGCTGGCGGCCGATCCCAGCCACCTCAAGCTGGGCGGCGAGATGCGCGACATGACGCTGCTGTTCTGCGACGTGCGCGGCTTCACCACCATCTCGGAGCAGTTCACCGCCGAGGGGCTGACCAAGCTGATCAACGCGTTCCTGACGCCGATGACCAACGTGATCCTCGATCGCCGCGGCACCATCGACAAATACATGGGCGACTGCATCATGGCGTTCTGGAACGCGCCGCTCGACGATGCCGAGCACGCCGCCAACGCCTGCGAGTCGGCCTTGACCATGAACGAGCGTCTGAAGGACGTGAACGCCAAACTCGAGATCGAGGCGAAGGAGGAGGGGCGGCGCCACATCCCGCTCGCCATCGGCATCGGGTTGAACTCGGGCGAGGTCTGCGTCGGCAACATGGGCTCCGAGCAGCGTTTCGACTACTCGGTGCTGGGCGACGCGGTCAATCTGGCGTCGCGCCTGGAAGGCCAGTCGAAGACCTATGGCGTGACCATCGTGATCGGCGAGAGCACCCGCATGCGCGCCCCCGCTTACGCCACCCTGCCGCTCGACCTGATCAAGGTGAAGGGCAAGACCGAGGCGGTGTCGGTCCACACGTTGCTGGGCCGGCCCGAGCGTTGCGCGGACCCCACCTTCCAGGAACTGGCCCGCGAGCATCGGGCGATGATCGACGCCTACCGCTCGCAGGACTGGGCCGCCGCGCGCGACCATCTGGCGCGCGCCCGCCAAGCCGACTCGGCGGGGGAACTGGCCGGCTGCCACGAACTGTACGACGAGCGGATCGCCGCATGCGAGGCGAACCCGCCCGGCGCCGACTGGAACGGGGTGTTCGTCGCGACGTCCAAGTGATCCCGGCGGGCCAATGAACTGACCCAAGGATGTTTCCCCATCCCCTCAAATCGTCATGGCCGGACTTGATCCGGCCATCCCTGCGGCTCGGCGGGAACAGCCTTGGAAACAATGGCATGGGCGGTGACACGTGGATGCCCGTGTCAAGCACGGGCATGACGGCGAAGGGTCGGGGAACGCTCAGCCGGCGCCGTTGGGCATCGGCTTGGGACCGGGGGCGGGTTCGCCGGGGGCGGTCTTGCGGTGGTGGCGGTTGGTGGTCTCCAGCGTCAGCCGGCCCATCGACTGCAAAAGCTGGTAGACGGCGAGCCGCATGTCGGTCGAGGCGTTGACGTAGGTGATGCGCGCCGTATAGGTGTCGGACTCGGCGTCGAGCACGTCCATCACCGTGGCCTTGCCCGCCTCGCGCAGCTTTTTGCGCATCTCCCACACCTCGTCGGCCAAATTGACCGCCTGTTCGAGCACGGCCAGCCTTTCGCGGGCCGTCTCCAGGCCGCTCCAGGCGATGCGCGTCTGCTCGCCGATCTTGCGGCCGGCATGGGTGAGGTTGTCGCGGCTGGCGGCCTGATCGAAGCCGGCGCGGGCGACCTCGTGGGTGGTGCGGAAACCGGCGAACAGCTCCCAATTCATCTGCAAGAGGGCGGACCAGTCGCGCCGAATGCCCAGCGTCGCGTCGCGGTCCTTTTCCCAGTTGCCGCGCGCCTGGGCGTCCAGCATGGGATAATAGCCGGCTTGCGCGGTGCGCTTGGCTTCCCCGGCCAGATCCACGGCGCGGGCGGCGACCGCCAGCGAGGGGTTCTCGCCCTCGGCGATCTTGATGGCCTGGTCCAGATCGGCCGGAATGACGTCGACGGCGGGCTGCGGCTCCTCCATCTTCTCGGGGTTCGGCGCGTGCCCGAACACCTGGACATAGCGGCTGAGCGCGTTCTGAAGGGCGCCTTCGATGGCGATGCGCTGCTCTTTGGCGACTTGCAGCCGATGCTTGGCCTGCAAGACGTCGACCGCCATTCCCGAGCCGCGCTTGACGCGCTCGTCCTCGAGTTGAAGCTGGGTGCGGATGTTGCGCTCGTTGTCGCGGCCGAGGGCCAGCAGGCGCGTCTGGCGCAGCACGTCGAGATAGGCGCCGAGACCTTCCAGCATGACCGCCTGGCGCGTCGCCTCGAGATTGTCCTCGCCGGCCCGCCGGGTGACCTGGGCGGCGTCGACGGCGGCGTCGGTGAGGAAGCCGTCGAACAGCTTCTGGGTCACCGTCAGCGTGGTCTGATTGCGTCCGTGATTGTAGGGCTGCTGGCCGGCGCCGCGGCGGCTGGGGCTGTCGACGTAATCATTGCCGATATTGCTGGTCAGCGCGGCGGTCGGCCAATAGCCGGCGCGCGCCGCGCCAACCCCTTCGGTGGCCGACGACACCGTGTTGACGGCCGCCTTGATCTGCGGGTGGCCGACGACGAGGTCGTCGAGTTCGGATTCCAGGGTTTGGGCCAGCGCGGTGCCGGCCATCAGCATCGCGGCCAGACCGGACAGCGCGCCGCGCGTCGAAAATGCCATGTCCAACCGCTCCCGCCCGCCACGAAACGCCGGAGTGTGACTCACGCTCCGGCGTTCCGCAACCGTCACGAACCGATTTCACCCCCGTCGGCGCGGGTGATCGCCACGATCGCCGGGCGCGGCGGCATGCCGTCCTTGAAATCGGGCCAGCGGGTGGCCGGCTTGTCGAAGGTCGAACCCTCGCTCTCGGCCGGGTGCTGCACCGCCACGAACAGGGTCGTGCCGTCCGGGGTGAATTCAGGCCCGCACATCTCGGCGGCGCGTGGGCAGGCGTAGAAGAAGCGGGTCAGCGCCCGGCCGGCCCCTTCCGTGTCGCAGGCGTACATGCCGTCGGGGATGCCGTTCTTGGCCTGGGCCGAACCCTGATCGGTCGAGATCCACAAGCGGCCCTTGCGGTCGAAGGCGCAGTTGTCGGGGGCGGCCAGCCAGCCCGAGCCCGACGTCTCGGCGTGATAGCGGGCGCCGTGCTCGGGCTTGCCAGGATCGCCGGCCAGCAGGAAGACGTTCCAGGCGTATTCCGAGGCGGTGTGGTCGCGCTTGGCGCCCTCGCCGGGCGGAACCATCTCGATGACGTGCCCAAAGGCGTTTTTGGCGCGCGGGTTGGGCGCGTCGACCTGATTGGGCTGCCGGTTGGTGTTGTTGGTCAGCATCATGTAGACCTTGCCGGTGACCGGATTGGTCTCGACGTCCTCGGGCCGGTCCAGCTTGGTGGCGCCCAGCATGTCGGCGGCGCGGCGGCAGTCGATCAGCACGTCGGCTTGGGCGGCGAAACCGTTCGAAGGCGTCAGCAGGCCCTCGCCCCACACCATCGGAATCCATTTCACCGCGCCCGAGCCGGTGAACTTGGCGACATACAGCACGCCGTCGTCCAGCAGCGTCTTGTTGGCGGCGCGGTCGGCCGGGTCGAAGCGGCCGCTCGAGACGAAGCGGTACAGATATTCGAAGCGCTCGTCGTCGCCGGTATACACCGTGACGCGGCCGTTGGGATTGATCACCACGGTGGCCGCCTCGTGCTTGAAGCGGCCCAGCGCGGTGCGCTTGACCGGAAGCGAGGTGGGGTCGTAGGGATCGAACTCGACGATCCAGCCGAAGCGGTTCGGCTCGTTGGGCTCCTTCTCGACGTTCATGCGGTCGAAATGGCGGCCCCAGGGGTAGTTCGGCTTGCCGGTGATGCCGACGCGCTTCAGGTTGGCGGCCTCGGCGGTTTTGGTCGGGTCGCCCGCGAAATACTGGTGGAAGTTCTCCTCGGCGGTGAGCACCGTGCCCCAGGGGGTTTTGCCGCCGGCGCAGTTGTTCAGGGTGCCGATCACCGCCTTGCCGGTGGGGTCGGCCGCGGTCCGCATGCGCGGATGGCCGGCCGCCGGACCCGAAACCGCCATCGGCGTCGAGCGGAAGCTGAGGCGGCGCGCGAACCGGCCGCCCTCGATCACCCGCCAGCGGCCGTCCACCTTCTTCACCTCGACCACGCTTAGACCATGCGCGGCCATCTCGGTCTCGCATTGCTCGCGCGTCAGCGTGGTGGCGGCGTTCGCCTCGGTGATGCCGGGAAACATCAATTCCGGATTGGTGTATTCGTGGTTCACCACCAGAAGCCCGTGATTGGCGTTGGACGAACCGACCGGCAGCGGGAAAAAGCCCACATAGTCGTTGTTGTAGCCGAACTGCCGCTCCTGCGCCGCCGGACTGGCCTTGCCGGGCTCGAAGGCGGGGGCGTCGGGAAGCACGGGATCGCCCCAGCGGATCAGCACGTCGGCCCGATAGCCCGCCGCGACCGAATGATCGTCGGCGATTTCGTGCGCCGCTTCGGCGAAGGTCAGGCTGGAGGGGGCCGCGTGCGCGACGCCGATCATGCCGATCCCGCCCAGCGCCGAACCGGCCGCCGCGCCCGCCAGACCGCCCAGCAGGGCGCGCCTGGAAATCTTCGCGTCGATGATGTCCGCCAGGGACGGGCCCCGCGCGGGGTTGCTGCCCTCGTCGTCACGTTTGAAGCGGCCGGGGCCGCCGCGCATAGTCTCGTTCATGGGAAAATCCTGAGCTTCTTGTGAACTTTCCGCACGTTATTCGCCGCCTGTGACAGGCGCGTGACGGCGCCGTGAACGATCGATGAAACGTGCCGGTGGACCGTCGGACTGGGTGCGTAGACAGAATGGCAGCCAGCGCGGGTGACCCCGGCATGCCACTTTGGCCCTATTGGCCCCGCATGGGCCGATAACACAAACGCCATGCTGTTGAATCGCAATGGCTTAGCGCCACTCCCAAAAGTGGTCCGCGCCTTGCAGTGATGTTGGCGTCCGCTCAGCGCCAACAGCACAAAGGCAAGCGACGATGGGAGAGACGGTGACGAGGTTGAATGCCAATAGGGCCGAGTGGTCGCCCGGCGACGATGTCGCCGTGGTGCATGCCGCGCGCATGCCCATTGGCCGTCTTCCTAGCATCCCGTCCGATTGTCGCGTGTCGGCGCCGAGCGCACCGGAATCACGGAATCAAGCGTCCGGAACAAGAACCGGGCCTTGGGAGGCGGCTCAACAAAGCCGTCGAGGGCGAATCATCGCCCGACTGGCCCTGACATCCCGTCATGACCAGGATATGACAACATTACCACCAGTTGGGGGGTTTGGCATGAAGACGACTCTTAAGATGACGGTTGCGGCGATGGCTCTGGCCGGTTCGATGCTGGCTCTGCCGACCGCCAGCGATGCCGGCATGTCCGGCATGTCCGGCATGTACGGCATGGGCGGCATGGGCGGCATGGGCGGCATGTCCGGCATGTACGGCATGGGCGGCATGGGCGGCATGTCCGGCATGGGCGGCATGGGCGGCATGTCCGGCATGGGCGGCATGGGCGGCATGTCC
>JADFZP010000020.1:0-8349 GCA_015232485.1 Alphaproteobacteria bacterium | reverse complement strand
CGGCATGGGCGGCATGTCCGGCATGGGCGGCATGGGCGGCATGGCCGGCATGCGCTAAGACGCTTGCAGGGGACGCCCCCGATTGCGGGGCGTCCCCGTTTTTTTCCACTCCACGAACAACCAAGGCGGGCGAGGAAGATGTTGCGAACACTTGGGGGAATAGTGGTGGCCCTGTCCCTGGCGGCGGGGGCGTCCTTCGAGGCCCTTGGCGCCGACTATGAAGCGGCGCGCTGGGACCCGATCCACTTCAAGCCAGCGATTGAAAAGGCATCCGACGAACAGTGCCTGAGCTGCCACAAAGAGATCCTCGACCGCCCCACGCGCGAGGTCTCACCGGCCGGCTTCAAAGCCAGCGACGGAGCGGCCTGGTATCAGACGTTGGACACCTATCAGGGCGCGCAGGACGATTTCCATCGCCGCCACCTCTCGTCCGACTACGCGAAGCAGGTGATGGACCTGAAATGCAACACCTGCCATCAGGGCAACGACCCGCGTGAGGAAACGCCGGCGGTCGAAGCCCAGAATGCGGGTTTCGCCATGCGCAAGTCGGTCGATCCCGAGAAGAACTGCCTGATGTGTCATGGCCAGTTCCCGTATCAGAACATGGTCGGCCTTGAAGGCCCCTGGCACGAGGTGCGTGAGAACTTCGACAATCCGGAAGCGCCCAATGGCTGCCTAAGCTGCCATGGCGAGGGCGGTTTCCGCTCCGTCCGGCATCAGGTGAACTTCCTCAAGGCCGACGCGATCGAGGCCGTCGCCAAGCAGAAGAGTGACACCTGCTTTGGTTGCCACGGCGGTCGTTCCTGGTATCGCATCTCGTATCCGTATCCCCGCCACGCGTGGCCCGGGATGGATCCGGCTCAGCCCGACTGGGCGAAGGATCGCCCGACGGAATCGGATGCCCGGTACCTGGCCGGCATGAAGAAGAAGTGACGGCGGTTCGAGACCAAGGGAGAGACCCTGACATGACGTCCAAGTTTCCCAACCTGCAAGACGTGCTGAACGTCTCGCGGCGCAGCTTCCTCAAGGGCTCCGCCGCCGGGCTCGCCACCGGGCTGGTGGCCACCGGTCAGGCGAAGAAGGCCGAGGCCTTCGCCTACGAGCCCTATTACACCGACGACCAGCTCACCACCGTGGTGACGAGCTGCGCCCACAACTGCGGCTCGCGCCATATGCTGGTCGCCCACAAGAAGGGCGACGTCATCGTGCGCCTGTCGACCGATGACGGCCGCCCCCAGGGCGATCCGTACGGCACCGACACGCACGAGGTTCCGCAGCTTCGCGCCTGCCTTCGCGGTCGCTCGTACCGCGCCCGCATCTACAGCCAAGAGCGTCTGCTCTATCCCATGATGCGGGTGGGCGAGCGCGGCGAGGGCAAGTTCAAGCGCGTGAGCTGGGACGAGGCGCTGACCTTCGTCGCCGAAAAGATGGTCGAGCTGAAGACCAAATACGGCCCGACCGCGATCGTCGACCAGTCCTATGCCGGCGCCTCGTACGGCGTTCTGCACAAGTCGGACCAGATCGAGGGACTGCTGGCGCGGTTCCTGGGCATCTTCGGCTGCCGCACCAATTCCTGGTCGGTGCCGTCCTACCAGGCGACCACCTTCTCGTCGCGCATGACCTTCGGCACGATCGAGGACGGCAACGAGGACGACGCGTTCGCCCACTCGAAGCTGATCATCATGTGGGGCTGGAACCCGGCCTACACCTTCCACGGCGGCAACACCTTCTACTACATGCGCACCGCCAAGCAGCGCGGTTGCAAGTTCGTTCTGGTGGATCCGCAGCATACCGACTCGGCCTCGACCTACGACGCGTGGTGGATCCCGATCCGTCCCAATACGGATGCGGCGATGATGGCCGGCATGGCCTATCACATCTTCACCAACAACTTGCAGGATCAGGAGTTCATCAATCGGTTCTGCCTGGGTGTCGACGCCGGCACGATGCCGGACTGGGCGAAGGACAAGGAGAACTTCAAGGACTACATCCTGGGCAAATCGGACAAGACGCCGAAAACCCCGGAATGGGCCGAGAAGATCTGCGGCGTCCCCGCCAAGGACATCATCAAGCTGGCCGACATGTACGCCACGACCAAGCCGGCGGCCCTGAAGGCCTCGTGGGGTCCGGGCCGCAACGCTTACGGCGAGCAGTACAACCGCATGGCCGCCGCGTTGCAGGCGATGACCGGCAACATCGGCAAGCTGGGTGGCTGCGCCGAGGGCGTCGGCAAGGGCTGGCACGCCGAGGGCGTGGCCTATCCCTACGACGAATACGCCAATGTCTGGTTCGCGGCGATCAAGTCCGACCGCTGGGCGCATTGCGTTCTCAACTATCCGAACGTCAAGCGCGAAGAAATCGGCCTGTGGCCGCGAGACGACAAGCTGGACGGTGTCATCCCAAACATCAAAGGCATATTCTGGCAAGGGTCGAACTGGTTCAACCAGCTCACCAACATCAACAAGATGATCAAGGCGGTGAAGAAGCTGGAGCTGGTCGTCTGCATGGACGCGACGATCACGCCTTCGGGCCTGTTCGCCGACGTGCTGCTGCCGATCTGCACCCACTTCGAGCGGCACGACGTGGCGCTGCCCTGGTACAAGGGGCACTACTACATTCACCGCCCCAAGGTCATCGAGCCGTTGGGCGAGAGCAAGACCGACTTCCAGGTGTTCACCGAGCTGGCCTACCGCCTCGGCTTCGGGCCGAAGTACAACCCGAAGGCGACGCGCGAGTACTTCTTCCGCAATGACGAGGTCGACGAGGCCTATCTGGTCGATTGGTGGCACAAGGTGCAAAGCCACCAGAACGTCACGATGAGCTGGGAGGAGTTCAAGTCGAAGGGTGTCTACAAGTTCACCTTCGCCAGGCCGCAAGTCGCGTTCCAGGATCAGATCGAGAAGGGCATTCCCTTCCAGACGCCGAGCGGCCGCATCGAGATCTTCTCGACTCAGCTCGCCAGGCACACCGACTGGACGCGCACGGCCTATGGCTATGAGATCCCCTTGATCCCGAAATGGATCGAGCCCTGGGAATCGCTCAATAGCCCGAAGACCAAGCAGTTCCCCTTCCATCTCGTCACGCCACATCCGCGCTGGCGCACCCACTCGATCTTCAACAACATCGGTTGGCTGCGGGAGACGTTCGAGCAAGAGTTGACGGTCAACGCCTCGGACGCCGCCAAGCTGGGTATCAAGACGGGCGACACGGTCGAGGTCTTCAATGACCGCGGCAAGTGCGTGGTGCCGGTCTTCGTCACCGAGCGCGTGATGCCCGGCGTCGCCATCCTGCATGAAGGCGCCTGGATGGATCTCGACGAAAATGGTGTGGATCGTGCGGGCAACGCCGACTTCCTGACGCTGGACGAACCCAGCCCGGCGGGAGCGTTCGCCTACAACACCATCCTCGTCAACATCAAGAAAACGAACCTCGAGCATCGGCCCGGCTGGGATAAGCTGGCCACCGCCCGCTCGAAGTCGTTTCGGCGTAGCTGAGAGCTTGGAGGGCACTCATGGCGGACAAGAACAGCAGGCTGGCCATCCGCGAGGCAATGGCCGCCAAGAAGCGGGTGACTTACGAGCCCGTGAAGCCGAAGGTGCAGCTCGGGTTCATCCACAACAACGTGGACTGCATCGGCTGCCGCGCCTGCGAAATCGCGTGCAAGGACAAGAACGGGCTTCCGCCCGGGCCGCGGTTTAGGCGGGTGATGTACATGGAAGGGGGCAAGTACCCCGACGTGTACGCCTACAAGGTCAACATGTCGTGCAACCACTGCGCCGAGCCGGCCTGTCTTCCGACCTGCCCCACCGGGGCGATCTGGAAGCGTGCCGACAACGGTGTGGTCGACATCGACTCGACGCTGTGCATCGGCTGTCGCCGCTGCGAGGCGGCCTGCCCGTACGGCGCGCCGCAGTTCGACGTCGAGGCCAACGTGGTCAAGAAGTGCAACATGTGCATCGACGAGTTGGAGGCCGGACGCAAACCGTATTGCGTGATGGCCTGCATGATGCGCGTGCTCGACATCGGGCCGATCGAGAAGCTCAGGGACGGCTCGCACGAGACCAAGGCGCTTGGTCCCAATGACAAGCCGGTCCGGCGCGTCAAGGGCTTGGCCAACCCCGAGTTGACCAACCCGTCGATCGTTTTCGTCGCCCATCCGAAAGGGAGGGTTGATTGATGGGTGAAGCGGCCGAGGCCGTCTTCCGCGAGGCCGTTTCCGACGACCTCGCGATGTTTACCCGCCTGCACGACCGCGAACTCGACACCGAGATCGCGGTCGCGCTGAAGGCCAGCCGCTTCCCCGAGGGTTTGGGGTTGCGGTTGACGCGGGATGATTCCGCAGCCGCCCTGGCCGCCATGGCCAAGGCGGTGGCCGAGTTCCCCGACGAGCCGGACCCGGCCTGGATGGCCGAGATGGCCGCCGACTACGCCGACGTCTATCTCACCCATGGCTGCCGCGCCACGCCGGCCGAGTCGCCTTGGCTCGATCCGGACCGTCTGGTCCGGCAGGAGCCGATGTTCAAAGTGCGCGAATGGTACCGCCGGCATGGTCTGGCGATGGCCGACTGGCGGAACCGTTCCGACGATCATCTGGTGCCGGAACTTCAATTCGTCACGCACCTGATCGCCTCGGGCGAGGAGGGCAGCCTGGTCGAGGCCGCCCGTTTCCTCGACTCGCACCCGCTGAACTGGGTGGGCTCGTTCGCCAAGGTGGTGGACAAGCACTGCCGCACGCCGTTCTACGCGGCCCTGGCCGTGCTGACGGCGGACTATCTCGAGGAGTTGCGGGACATCCTTACGTCTTTGGCCGGCGTGCCCCGACCGGTGCCCGCCGAACCGGCGGTAATGGCCTGCGCTTCGAAGAAGAAAGGCCAAGCCCCCAAATGCGCGGCGGCTCATGCCTGACGGCGAGATTTCATACCCCTTGTGCGCAAGCGAACCCAAGGGGTATGAGTCGCCCATGATTCGATGGATCGGCACCAGCCTGAGCAGAAAGTTCCTGGTGTTCCTGGCTGCCGAGCTTTTGGCGGCCTCTTTGCTATTTTTGGTTTTGTTCATGTGGCTGTATCAGTCGCAGCTCCAGCAGGAACGCAGCCAAGCCTCGGCCCAGGTCAACCAGCTTCTTCAGGCGGCGCTTGAGAACGCGATGCTCAAGCGCGATCTCGACGGCCTGCGCGACATCGTCGACCGGCTGGGCGATCAGGACAACATTCGCGGCGTCGAGATCGTCAATCCGTTGGGCGAGATCCGCTTCTCGTCCGACCCCGCGCGGGTCGGCCAGAACGTCGCGCCGTCTTCGGGTGGCGCCTGGGCCACGGGTACCCGATTCATCGCCGACTCGGGTGGCCACGAGGTCCTGCGCAGCATCAATCCGGTGCGCAACAAAGAGCCCTGCACGGTGTGCCACGGGCCGCTCGACGTCTCGCCGGTGAACGGCATCCTGCTGGTCGATTACGATGCCGGCGCCATTCGCGCGGCGGCGAGCAGAACCGCCTTGATGCTGATCGGCTCGGGCGGGCTGGTGGTGGTCATCGCGGTGGCGGCCACGTGGTGGATGATGCGCCGCTTCGTCCTGGCGCCGATTCTCAAACTGCAGGGCGCGGCCCAGGCGCTGGCCGGCGGCGATCTCGAAGCGCGGGTGTCGCTGCCGGGAGACGACGAACTGGCCCAGCTCGGGCGCGGGTTCAACGGCATGGCGGTCAATCTGAGCGCCAGCCTGAACAAGGTGCGGGAGCAAGAGGCGTTCCTTCAGGCCCTGATCAACGCGGTGCCGGACGGCATCCGCGTGCTCGGGCCGGATTATGTCGTGGCGATGGCCAACGACGCCTATTGCCGACAGGTCGGCTACGCGATGCACGAGGTGGTGGGGCGACCGTGCCACGTCTCGAGCCAGAACCGCGACGAGCCGTGCCCGGCGACCCTCACCCTCTGCCCACTGGTCGAAATCCAGCGGCAGCCCAAGGCCATCAAGGTGATGCATGTCAACCGCAAGAAGAACGGGCAGGACATGCACGTCGAGATCAACGCGGCGCCGCTGCAACTCGCCGATGGTCGGGTGATGGTGGTCGAATCGATCCGCGATCTCGCCGCCGATATCCGCTTTTCCCACGAACAGAAGCTGTCGGCGCTCGGCCAGTTGGCGGCCGGCGTGGCGCACGAGATTCGCAATCCGCTGGCCTCGGTGCGGCTCGCCCTCCAGGGGGCCTTGCGCAATATGGAGACCGGTAAGGTTTCGGTCGAAGCGGTGTGCAAATATCTGCGGCTGGTCGATGGCCAGGTCGACAAGTGCATCGACGTGACCGACCGCCTGCTCAAGCTGTCCGCCAATGGGGGTGAACACCAGCAGCCGGTGCGCCTGCACCCGCCGATCACCGAAACGGTGTCGCTGCTGGGCTACGAGGCCGAGATACAAAAGATCGAGGTGCGGCTCGATCTGGAACCCGAGGACGAGGATTTGCAGGTCATCGGCTTGGATGGGGAGTTGCGCATGCTGGTCCTCAACTTGGTGCAGAACGCCTTCCACGCCATGCCGGACGGGGGAACGCTGATCATATCCACTCGCGCTTTCGACGATCGTATCGAGCTTGCCTTCGACGATGTCGGGGTTGGCATTCCCGCCGATGTCCTGCCCAGGATCTTCGATCCCTTCTTCTCGCGTCGGGCCGATGGCTCGATGGGCACCGGCATCGGCCTGACCATCTGCAAAAGCATCGTCGAGAAGCTGGGCGGCACCATCTCGACCACCAGCGAGCCCAACAAGGGCACGCGTTTCGTGGTCACCCTGCCGCTTCCGGGTCGCGGCGCGTTGGGAGACGCCGTATGAGGGTTCACATTCTGGTCATCGAAGACGACAGCGTTCTGAACCAGTTGCTCGTCGCGCAAATCGAGGCCTTCGGCTATGCCGCGCAAGGTGTGCGCACCTGGGCGGCGGCGCAAAGCTGGATGGAGGCCAACGAGCCCGATCTGCTGGTGCTCGACTGCCGCCTACCCGATGCCGACGGGCTCGAATTGCTGTCGCGGCTGGGACACATCCAGCCGGTGGTCATGCTGACCGCCTTCGCCTCGGTGCAGAACGCCGTCCAAGCCATCAAGGGCGGCGCCGCCGAATACCTGGTCAAGCCGATCAACCTCGACGAACTGGAAGTGGTGTTGAAGCGGGCGCTGGAAACCGCCCAGCTTCGCAAGGAAAACCAGTTCCTGAAGCGCCGGGTGGGGCAGACCAGTCACGTCATGGTCGGTTCCTCGAAGCCGCTTTCCGAGGTCAACCGGCTGATCGACGCCGTGGCCCCCAGCGACATGACCGTGCTGATCCAGGGCGAAAGCGGCGTCGGCAAGGAACTGGTGGCGCACGCCATCCACGCCCGCTCGAAGCGGGTCGACCAGCCCTTCGTGCCCGTCGATTGCTGCGTGCTGCAAAAGCAGTTGTTCGAGTCCGAGTTGTTCGGCCACGAGAAGGGCGCCTTCACCAGCGCCGAGCAGCAGAAGAAGGGCCTGATCGAGGGGGCGCGCGGCGGCACCCTGTTCCTTGACGAAATCGGCGAGATCGAGGCGGGCGTCCAGGCCAAGCTGCTGCGCACGCTGGAGACCGGCCGCTTCCGCCGGGTCGGCGGCACGCGCGACCTCGACGCCAATGTGCGGATCGTGGCGGCGACCAACCGCGACCTCGCCGCGATGAGCCGCGAGGGTACCTTCCGCGCCGACCTGTTCTATCGCCTCGAAGCCTTCGTCATCACCGTCCCGCCGTTGCGCGAGCGGCGCGAGGACATCGCCGATCTGGCCATGCACTTCATCCGCAACCACGACTTCTCGCGCCGCATTGAAAAGGTGCTCTCGCCGAAGGCCGTCGAGGTGCTGACCGCCTATGATTGGCCGGGCAACATCCGCGAGCTGCGCAACGTGGTCGAGCGCGCCATCATCCTGTCCGGCGAGCAGGCGATGATCGCCGAGGAGCATCTGGCCATCTCGTCGGATCGCCGCCGCGCCGTCACGCCGACCGTGCTGCCGATCCTGCTCGAGCGCGAGCCGACCCTGGAAGAGGTCAAGCGGGAATACCTGAAGATGCTGCTTGGCCGCTACAACGGCCACCGCAGCAAGGTCGCCAAGGCCCTGGGCGTCAGCGAGCGCAACACCTACCGCCTGATCCGCCGATTCGGCCTGCAAGGGTAGGGGAACAAAGTCAACCACCAAGAAGGCGCCAACAGGCCTTTGAGGCCCCTTCGCCGTCATGCCCGTGCTTGACACGGGCATCCACGTGTCACCGCCCATGCCATTGTTTCCAAGGCCGTTCCCACGGAGCCGCGTGGATGGCCGGATCAAGTCCGGCCATGACGAGTGGAGTACCGACCCTTC
>JADFZP010000019.1 GCA_015232485.1 Alphaproteobacteria bacterium | reverse complement strand
CAATGGCATGGGCGGTGACACGTGGATGCCCGTGTCAAGCACGGGCATGACGGTGAAGGGTCAATGAACTGACCCATCGGCGGTAAAGTCGCCATTCGTGTCCTTGGTGTTTCCCCACCTGCGTTCCACCGGTGGAGCATCCTCTCCACTCGTCATGGCCGGCATGGGCGGTGACACGTGGATGCCCGTGTCAAGCACGGGCATGACGGTGAAGGGTCGGTGCCGACTTTTTCCGCTGTTATATATCAGTCATCCGCCACCATCTCGATGAACCCGCAGGGGCACTCGACGGCGCACACGCCGCAGCCCTTGCAGTAATCGTAGTCGAAACGGTAATGGCTGCCGTCGCTGGCGATTTCCTTCATCTTCAGCACCGCGCTGTCGGGGCACAGAGTCCAGCAATTGTCGCAGGCCAGGCAGTTGCCGCAGGACAGGCAGCGATCGGCCTCGCGCGAGGCTTCGGCTGGGCTGTAGCCGCCTTCGATCTCGTCGATGTCGGTGCGCTTTTCGACCGGCAGCTCGGACAGGGCGACGCGGCGCGCCCGTTCGAAGTAATGCAGGTTGAGCTTGTCGAAGGTCACCACGTCGCGGCGCTCCTCGACCGCGTCGCGGCCCGAGAGCATGGCGTCGATCGCCTCGGCGGCCTTGCGACCGTCGCCGATGGCGGCCGACACGGTGCCGCGGTCGCCACGCGAATCGCCGCCGACCAGCACGCCCTCGGCGTCCTTCAGGCGGCCGAATTGGTCGGCGCGGAAATAATTGGCGCCATGCATCAGGTTTTCGATGCCGGTCGGCTCGACCACCTCGCCGATGGCCGGCACCACCATGTCGACATGCAGCACCGTCTCGGTGCCCTCGAAGGCGACGCGGGTCATGCGGCCCTTGCCGTCGGGCAGCTTGCGCAGCCGGACCATCTCGAGGCCGACCACCTTCGAGCCGCGCATCAGCAGCCGCTGGATGGTGCGGTGCTCGTGGAAGACGATGCCTTCCTCGATGGCCTCCTTCAGTTCGCGCGGCACCACGTTCAGCACGTCGGACGGATCGGCGCCGGGACCGGGCAGGGCCGAGGCGGTGATGACGTGGACCTCGGCGACTCCGGCCCGTTTCCAGACGCGGGCGAGATCGACGGCGGTGTTGCCGCCGCCATGGATGGCCACCGCCTTGGGCATCGGGATGCCGCCCACCGCGATCCATTCCTTGAGCAGATGCAGGCCGTCGGCGTAGTCGCCGGGAACCGCCCCGTCGACGCTCCATTCGCGGCTTTTGCCGGCGCCGATGCCCAGGAACACGGCGCGATAAGACGAGCGCAGGTCGTCAAGCCGCAGATCGCGGCCAAGCGCCTGACGCGGCTGGAAGTCGATGCCCAGGGCAAGTATCCGGGCGATCTCGGCGTCCAGCACGTCGCGCGGCAGGCGGGTCAGCGGAATCGCCGAGCGCAGCAGTCCGCCCGCCTCGGGCATGGCGTCGAACAGCGTCACCTCGAAGCCGCGGCGGCGCAGGTGATAGGCGGCCGACAGGCCGGCCGGGCCGGCGCCGACCACCGCGACCTTGCCGCCGGCGCCCTTGGGCGCCTCGGGATAGGTCCAGCGATTGGCGATGGCCTGGTCGCCCAGCCAGCGCTCGACGCCGTGGATGGTGATCGACTCGTCGTACTGGCCGCGATTGCAGGCGCTTTCGCAAGGATGCGGGCAGACGCGGCCGGTGACGGCGGGCATCGGGTTGACGCGGGTCAGGGCCTCCCACGCTTCGCGGGGCTTGTGCTCCTGCACCTTGGCCAGCCACGCCTGGGCGTCCTCGCCGGCCGGGCAGGCCGAATGGCAAGGCGCCGCCCAATGCTTGTGCTGGGGCTTTTCGCTGCGCCAGGTGCCGGTCTTGAAGTTCAGCGACGTGCCGGGCAGGGCATAGGCGCCGCGGGTCAGCAGAGTTGCCATGGCTTCCTCTCCCTGGTCAGCGCAACGGGCCGCCGCGGCGCACCGTGTCGATCCCCGCCGTGTCCAGGGGATCGGCGCCGTCGCCGCGAAGGTGGTATTTGTCGATGTTGTGGTCGGCCAGGGCCTGGAGGTGCTCGCGCTCCTCGCGGGCCCGGTGATCGTCGGCGAACAGGTGGCGGAAGCGGTTTTGCAGCTTCAGGTAATCGGCCACCGGCCTGGGCTCGCGAATCGGCATCACGCCGCCCAGTTCGCCGCGCTCGAGTTCGACCACCGGGAACAGGCCGCATTCGACGGCCAATCGCCCGATCTCGATGCTGCGCGAGGCGTCATGGCCCCAGCCGAGCGGGCAGGGGCTGTGGACCAGCAGGAAGGTCGGCCCCTCGATGTCGAGCGCGCGCCGCACCTTGCGCCGCAGATCGGCGGGGAACGACACGCTGGTCGAGGCGGCATAGGGAATGTGATGCGCGGCGATGATGGACAGCAGGTCCTTCTTCATGTGCCGCTTGCCCATGCGCTCCTTGCCGGGGGGCGAGGTGGTGGTCATCGCCGCGTGCGGCGTCGACCCCGAGCGCTGGATGCCGGTGTTCATATAGGCTTCGTTGTCGTAGCACACGTAAAGAACGTTGTGCATGCGCTCCAGCATGCCCGACAGCGCCTGGAAGCCGATGTCGAAGGTGCCGCCGTCGCCGCCCATGGCGATGACCTTGGTGCGCTGGCCCTTGGCCTTCATGGCGGCCTCGACGCCCGAGGCGATCGCGGCCGAGTTCTCGAACAGCGAATGCAGCCATGGCACCCGCCACGCCGATTGCGGCCAGGGGGTGGTGAACACCTCCAGGCAGCCGGTCGCGTTGGTGACCACGATGTCGGGGCCGGCCGCTTCCAGCACCAGTCGGGCGGCCAGCGCCTCGCCGCAGCCTTGGCAGGCGCGGTGGCCGGCTTCCAGGCCGCGCCAGCGGGGCTGGCGGTCGCGGGGCGACAGTTCTTGCGGCGGCGCTTCGGGCGCGGCGGGTTCGATCTTGTTCATCACCGCTCCTCCACCGGCAGTTTCTCCAATTCGACGTCGAGGATCGAAAAGCTCGGCTCCTCGTCGCGGGCCACCGCCTCCATCAGCCGCGGCCAAGTCTCCAGCGGAATGTCGCGACCGCCCAGGCCGACCGCGAATTCATGGACCACCGGCTGGCGCTTCATGCCCATCAACGCCGCCTTGACCTCGACGCCCAGGATGCCGCCGGCGCCGGGCGAGATCGCCCGCTCCAGCACCACGACATCCTTGCAGCCTACGCAGGCGGCGCGGATTTCGGCGGCCGGGAAGGGGCGGAAGGTGCGCAGCTTGATCAGCTTGGTCTTGCGCTTGTTGGGGTAGACCGACATCGCCTCGCGGATCGTGCAGACCGTCGAGCCCATGGTGATGACGGCGGTGTGCGCGTCCTCGGGGCCCTCGACGGTCAGCAGGCCGCCGCACGAGCGGCCGGTGAGCGCCGCCCAATCGGCGTCGGCCGCCAGAATCTCGGCGGTCGATTTCATCAAGGCGGCGTGGTGCGAATGGCGCGCCTCGGTGAAGTGGTCCGGCCCCACCAGGGTACCCAGGCTGAGCGGCGCCCGCGGGTCCAGCTTGCGCGAGAAATTGAGCGGCGGCAGGTACTTGTCGACCAGTTTCTGATCCGGCATCTCAATTGTTTCAAGCGTGTGGGTCAGCACGAAGCCGTCCATGCACACCATCACCGGCAACTCGGTCGCCTCGGCGATGCGGAACGCCTGGATCGAGGTGTCGACCGCCTCTTGATTGTCGGCGCAATGAATCTGGATCCATCCGGCATCGCGCACCGCCATCGAATCCTGGTGGTCGTTCCAGATGTTGATCGGCGCCGAGACGGCCCGGTTGGCGCAGGTCAGCACCACCGGCAGACGCAGGCCGGCGATGTTGAACAGCACCTCGGTCATCAGCAGGATGCCCTGCGACGACGACGCGGTGTAGGACCGGGCGCCGGCCGCCGACGAGCCCAGCACCACCGAGGCGGCCGAGAATTCCGACTCGACGCTGACCAGTTCGCAGATCAGCTTGCCGTCGGCGACCAGCTTCGAGATGTTCTCGACGATATGGGTCTGCGGCGTGATGGGGTAGGCGGCCACCACTTCGGGCCGGCACATGGCGACGGCGCGAGCCACCGCCTGACTGCCTTCGAGAGCTTCAAGCATGGGCGGCCTCCCGCCACAGGCCCGCCGGAACCAGGGCGGCCGCGGCGTCGATGAGCTTGCGGTTGCGCTCCAGGACGTCGCCCTTGAAGCGGTGACCCAGGGCCTTGCCCAGCGCCTCGACCGGGACGATGCCGGTGATCGTCAGGAAGGCGGCCAGAAGGGCCACGTTGGGCATCGGTCGGCCAAGGATGTCGGCCGCCAATTGCGAGGCGGGCAGGGCGACGGTGGGCCGCCCGGTCTCGGCCGCCACGTCGTCCGACGAGCGCTGCGAATTGACCAGCACGCCGCCGCCCGGCTTCAGGCCATCGGTGACGCCCGCCACGTGCAGCAGCCCGGAGTCCTGGATGATCAGGAAATCGGGAGCGCGGACTTGGCAGCGTCGCTGGATGGGATTGTCGTCGATCCGCACGAAGGCGGTGACGGGTGCGCCCCGGCGTTCGGCGCCGAAGCTGGGGAAGGCTTGGCAGTGGCGGCCTTCCTCGAAGGCGGCGGTCGCCAGAAGATAGGCCGCGACCACGTTGCCCTGGCCGCCGCGCCCGTGAATGCGGACTTCGATCATCGTCCCCCCGCTGGCAGGAACCTTTTGTCCCTCTTGTTGTCCAGGAGGATACGCGCCTTGGGGGGCCTTGGCTATCCCTAGCCGACGGCCACCCCTTCCGCGTGCGGGCTATTCGAAAAGGACGTCGCTGGCGGGGATCACGGTGACGCCTTCGCCATCGTCGTTTTCGATCAGCACGACGTCGCCATCGACGTGGCCTTCGCCCTCGAGATGATTGAAATAGTGCCACAGGAAAGCGACCGCGATGGCTTGGTCGATTTCGTCGTCCTCGTCCATCTCCTCGTCAGCCATGGCCGACAGGTCGCGGATGGTTTCGAGCGATTCGTCGAGCAGGTCCTCGAGGTCGGGCTCGTCCTCGAGAACGCTTTTGATGACGAGGTCATACTCGGCGTCGTCGAGTTCGTACTTCCATTCGCTGGGGCCGGCCTTGAAGTAGATGGTTTTCATGCGTGCTCCTCCGCAGGAAGCGCGACATTCGACGTTTTCAGGGCAAATTGCAAGCGGGCGCCAGCGGGCGCATAATGCCGCGAGGCGAAGCATGAGGGCATGAGCGGTGCAGATCCAAGACAGCCAGACGCTTGACGGGATACCGATCCTCGCCGCCGTCTCCCGCGCCGAGCGGGACCAGATCGCCCGGCAGTGCAAATGGCGGCGCCATGCCGGCGGCGAGCAGATCATCGACAGCCAAAGCGAAACGCGCGACGTGTTCTTCGTGGTGGGTGGCTTGGTGCGGGTGGTCAACTACTCGGTGTCGGGGCGCGAGGTCACCTTGGACGACATCGGTCCGGGGGGATATTTCGGCGAGTTGGCCGCCCTCGACGGCGAGCCGCGCTCGGCCAGCGTCATGGCGCGCGAGGAAACCCTGACGGCGGCCCTGTCGCCCGAGGGATTCGCCACCCTGATCGAGCGCCATCCGGTGGTCGGAGTCGCCATCATGCGGGGCTTGGCGCGCATCATCCGCCAATCGACCGACCGCATCATGGATCTGTCGACGCTGGGCGCCAACAACCGGGTCCACGCCGAACTCCTGCGCCAGGCGCGGGCCTGCTCGACCGACGACCTGACGGCCGAGATCCGCCCGATCCCCGTTCATTCCGACATCGCCAGCCGGGTCAGCACGACGCGCGAGACGGTCGCGCGGGTGCTCAACGAACTGGCGCGCGACGGCGTGGTGCGCCGCGCCAAGGACGCGCTGGTCGTGCTCGACATGGAAAAGCTGGAACGCCTCGTCGAGGAAGTGCGTGGGATTTGAGTTTTTTTCGTCCGGTGTGATGGCTGTCACAGCCCGCACTCCGGGTTTAGAGGATGATGAGGGCGTATCCAGTGTCCTTTCTCCTCCAGAGAAACAAACTCCGGGCCGGGTGGCGACACCCGGCCCATCTTTTTTCGGAGGTGAGCATGCGACCCTGGCTTGGCATCGCCGGCCTGTCCGGCGCCATCGCGGTGGCGCTTGGCGCCTACGCCGCGCACGCCCTGGCGGACGACCCGACGGCGGCGGCCACCCTCGACAAGGCGGTGCGCTGGCAACTGGCGCACGCGCTGGCCCTGCTGGCCGTGGACCGACTCGATTCGAGCCTGCCGGCGCGGCTGGCGGGGGTGGCCTTCACACTGGGAATCGTTCTGTTCTGCGGCGCCCTTTACGGCATCGCCCTGTTCGGCCTGCCAACCGCCCCATTGGCGCCGTTCGGCGGCTCGGCCTTCATCGCCGGCTGGCTGCTTCTGGCGCTCAGGGGCTTCATGAGGGGGTGACACGCCCGCCCGCCGCCCGAATCGAACCAGCCGCCATTGCGGCGGCGGCCAAGGGCGCGGAACGCGCCCGCCCGGCGAGGGGCGAACCAAAACCGGCGAGCCAATCCTATTGGCTCGCCGCGCCCATGATCGGCCAATCGCGCATTTCGGCGAGGCGGCGCAGGCAGTGGTCGGGCCACACCGCCACCGGGCGTCCGACGGCGGCCAACAGCGGGACGTCCGACAGCGAATCGGCGTAGGCGGCGCATTCGTTCAACGGCAGGCCGCGCTCGACGCAGAAGGCGCGGGCCAGGTCCAGCTTGGCGCCGCCGAACGGCTGGTTGATCGGTGGGTCGGCGACGAAGCGCCCGGCGTCTTGCGGGCAGATGGTGGCGATGCAGTGGCCGATGCCAAGCGCCCGGGCGAGCGGCGCCGCGACGAAATCGGGCGAGCCGGTGATCAGCACGGCGATCTCGCCGGCCGCCCGGTGCTCGTCCAGGCGGCGCAGGACGGTGGGGCGCATATGCCTGGCGATCAGGATATCCGCCACCCGGCGGCCCAGTTCCTCGATCTTTTCCACCGTCAGGCCGGCCACATAACCCTTGTTCAGCCGCATCGCCACGCCGAAGCCGAGCGGCAGCAGGCGCAGATGGTTCAGCGCGGCGGCGGCCATCTGGTTTGGTCCCAGGTGACCCTCGCGCAACATCAGCCCCACCAGAAGGGCTTCGCTGGCCGGCAGGCTGGACAGCGTTCCGTCGAGGTCGAAGAACGCCACGGGCATGATGGCGAGGTGGGGACGCCGTCGCGCCGGGCAAGGCCGCTCAACCGAAAGCTACGGCATGGCGCGGTTTGACTTGTCGCCGGGAATTGGGGATGATGTCGAAACTCCGGCAGTCCAGGCCCCAGGGGAAGCGCTTATGCCCAAAACGATTTTGATCGTCGAAGACAACGATCTCAACATGAAGCTGTTCAACGATCTGCTGCAGGCCCATGGCTATCAGACCCTGCAGACCAAGGACGGCCGCGAAGCGCTGAAGCTCACGCGTGACCACCGCCCGGACCTGATCCTGATGGACATCCAGTTGCCCGAGGTTTCGGGCCTGGAGATCACCAAGATGCTCAAGGAGGACCCGGAGTTGAAGGCGATCCCCGTGATCGCCGTCACGGCCTTCGCCATGAAGGGCGACGAGGAGAAGATTCGCGAGGGCGGCTGCGAGGGCTATATCGCCAAGCCGATCTCGGTCGCCAACTTCCTCCAGACGGTCGCCAAGTTCCTGGCCTGATCGGCCGGAACCCGCCCAAGGAAAAGGCCGCCCCGTTTTGCGGGGCGGCCTTTTTCATGGTCGGGCCATTCGGGGAGGCGAAGACTACTTGATCTTCGATTCCTTGAACGCGACGTGCTTGCGCACGACGGGGTCGTATTTGCGGAACTCGAACTTCTCAGTCGTCTTCCGCGGATTCTTCTTGGCCACGTAGAAATAGCCGGTGCCAGCGGAGCTGACGAGCTTGATGAGGACGGTGGCAGGCTTGGCCATGGCGGAATTCCCGAATTGAGCTAGGACGAAGTCAGGGGGCGCACAATACAGCCCCCGTCGCAGGTGTCAAGTAACTTGGCCGGCGAGCCGAGCGGACGTGCCCGACTCGCCGGCCCCCCTGATCAGTGTTGCCGCGAAAGGGCTTGGCTGGACTGGCTGGCCGCGACGATCGGCGCGTTGATGCTCAGCGCGCGGGCGTGCAAGCCGGGATCGCCAATCAACAGGCGGGCCAAGTCCAGGTCGATGGCGGTATCGGCGTGCTTGGCCGAGGGGCAGGTGGACCGCAGTTGGCTGCGCAGCTCCGTCTCGTCGATGGCGGCCGAGCGCCACACCGCCAGATTGGCGGTGACCGTCGCATTGCCGGTGCTCACGGCGGTCAGCAGGCCGCGCGGATTGGCGTCGACGTCGGCGGTGCAGATGGTGGGCAACACGCCCAGGCCATGCAGGGCATAGCCCGACGGGCTGTGGAAGCGCGACCAGGTCAGCGTCATCTCGCCCTCGTTGGGTAGGCGGATGACGGTCTGCACGGTGCCCTTGCCATACGAGTTGGTGCCGATCACCACGGCGCGGCCGGAGTCCTGCAAGGCGGCGGCGACGATTTCGGAGGCCGAGGCGGATTTGCCATCGACCAGCACGACCAGCGGCAGATCCTCGGCCATGTCGCCGGGCACCGCGTCGTAAACTTGGCTGGCCAGCGCATGCCGGCCACGGGTCGAGACGATGCGCCCACCCGACATGAACAGGTCGGCCATGGTGACCGCCTGATCGAGCAATCCGCCGGGATTGCCGCGCAGGTCGAGCAGCACGCCGCGCAGCCGCTTGCCAAGATGGCCGCGGGCGTCTCGCAGGGCTTCCGCCAAGCTGGACGCGGTGCGCTGATTGAAACCGGTCACCTTGGCCTCGACGATGCCGTCGCGGATTTCAGTGGTCACCGTGGTGGGCACGACCAGGGCGCGGCGCATGGCGAGGTCGCGGATCGCCCCGCGGCCGCCGACCCGAACGGTCATCGTCAGTTCGCTGGCGATCTGGCCGCGCAGGCGATTCGAGATCGCCTCCTGCTCCAGACCGGCGATCGCTTGGCCGTCGACATGGGTGATGACGTCGCCGACCTTGAGGCCGGCGTACGAGGCCGGGGCCTCGGGCATCACCTCGGTGACGGTGGCGGCGTCGTCCTTGATCTCGAACCGGATGCCGATGCCGCCGAAGCCGTTGCGCGAGGCGCGATGCTTGCGCGCCTCTTCGGCCCCCGAGTAGCGGGAGAAGGTGTCAAGCTTCGCCAAGGTCGCGTCGAACACCGCCTCGTAAAGGCCTTCGGCATCCAGCTTGCCCAACACCGGCGAGGCGGTGGCGGCGTTCTGGGCGACCGAAATCACCAGTCGCGACCAGCCGTCGACGTCGTCGTCCGAGGGGGCGCCGAAGCTGCCCGTGGTGGTGCCTTCGACCTTGACCAGCACCAAATCGCCCCGGCGCTCGACCAACACGCTTTGATCGAGGGCGGTCAGGCCTTGCATCCCCTCGAGGGCCGCGGAGCCGATCGTCGCCTTATCCAGGTGGCGTTCAAGAATCGAGTTGAATCCGAACGCCAGAACCTTGCGCGCCTCGGTGCCGTCGAAGGACGCGTTCGCGGACTGCTCGCCTTGCGAGCCGACCGCCTGCTGCCCTATCGGAGTGCACGAGCCGCTGACCAGGACCGAGCCGGCCAATACCCAACGAGTCAATGCTTTGAAAGCCAATTCTCTCACCCGTGGTATGCCCTAAGCGGTAAGCGAGGGCATTATGCGGGGAGCCCCCCCACAGGTACAGAATTTTCGCCTACCTCTTAGGTGGCAGCTACCTCAGGTGGAGTATTTCGGGATGGAGGGGTAATACCGGCGGGCCAAAGAATTGAACCGCCGTTAATAATCAGCGGCGCGGACGGCCGCGTCCGCGCACCGGGCCGCGCGCCGGGGCGGCCAAGCTGGTCATGTGGAAGACCAGACTGCCGGTCAGCGGATTGGCTTCGACCAGCATGACTTCGACCTCGTCGCCCAGGCTGTACGAGGCGTTGGTCCGCCGGCCGACCAGGGCGTGCCGGGTCTCGTCGTGAATCCAATAGTCGTCGCCCAGCGAGCCGACCGGCACCAAACCGCTGGCGCCGGTGTCGCCCAGCTCGACGAACAGGCCGAAGCGGGTGACGCCGTTGATGCGGGCCGGGAAGGCGGTGCCGACCCGCTCGGCCAGGAACAGCGCCGTGAAGCGGTCGAGCGCGTCGCGCTCGGCGGTCGCGGCGCGCCGCTCGGTCACCGAGATGTGCGTGCCGATCTCGGTGAAGCGCTCGGCCTCGGCGGGGCTCAAGGCGCCATCGCCCAGCGACATGCCGGCGATCAGGGCGCGATGCACCAGCAGATCGGCGTAACGCCGGATCGGAGAGGTGAAATGGGCGTAGCGCGCCAGCCCCAGCCCGAAATGGCCGATGTTCTCGGGGCTGTAGACGGCCTGCGCCTGGCTGCGCAGCACCACCTCGTTGATCAGATGCGCCTCGGGCCGGTCCTTGGCCTGTTCAAGGACGCGGTTGAAGTGCGAGGGGTGGATCACCTGGCCCTTGGCCAGCGACAGGTCCAGGGTGGACAGGAAGTCGCGCAGCGATTCCAGCTTGTCCGGGGTGGGCTTGTCGTGAACCCGGTACATGCAGGGCTGGGCCAGCTTTTCCAGCGTCTCGGCGGCGGCCACGTTGGCGGCGATCATGAAATCCTCGATCAGCCGGTGGCTGTCGAAGCGGGCGCGCGGCACGACGCGGGCGATGCGACCGTCCTCGCCGATCACCACTTGGCGCTCGGGCAGGTCGAGGTCGAGCACGCCGCGCCGCTGACGCGCCTCGAACAGCGCCGCCCAGGCGCCGTACAGCGGCGCGATCACCGTTTCGACCAAAGGCGCCGTGGCCTCGTCCGGCGCGCCGTCGCGGGCCTGCTGCACCTGTGTATAGGTCAGCCGGGCCGCCGAGCGCATCATGCCGCGCAGGAAGCGATGCCCCAGCTTCTCGCCCGTCTTGTCGAAGCGCATCAGCACGGCCATGCAGGTGCGGTCCTCGGCGGGCTTCAGCGAGCACCAGCCGTTGGACAGTTCCTCGGGCAGCATCGGCACCACGCGGTCGGGGAAATAGACCGAGTTGCCGCGCTCGAAGGCCGAGCGGTCGAGCGCGTCGCCGGGGCGCACATACCAAGCGACGTCGGCGATCGCCACCGCCACCTGCCAGCCGCCGGGATTGTTGGGGTCCTCGTCGGGCGCCGCCCACACCGCGTCGTCGAAGTCGCGGGCGTCCTCGCCGTCGATGGTGACCAGCGGCACGGCGCGCAGATCCTCGCGCTTGCCCAGGGGCGCCGCGCCGGCCGCCTTGGCCTGCTCCAGCGCGTCGGCCGGGAATTCGTTGGGGATGCCGTGGGCGTGGATCGACACCAAGCTGACCGAGCGCGGATCGGCCATGTCGCCCAGCCGCTCGACGATGCGAACCGCCCGCAGGCCCAGCGGGCGGGGCGAGGGTAGAACCTCGGCCAGCACCAGTTCGCCCGGTTCGGCGCCGCCGGTGTCGCCGCGCCCGATGTTGTATTCGGCCTTCTGGCGCCGATCGGTGGGGACCAGCCGTCCGCCGCCGTCGGTGCCGGCGCGGAACACGCCCAGCACCTTGCCCGGACCCGCCGCGACACGGCGGACGGTGCGGCCCTCGTAGGTGTCGTCGCGCAGGCGGCGCAGCTTGGCCAACACGCGGTCGCCGACCCCCAGCACGGGATCGCCGCGGCGCTCGGGCGCCATGTAGATGCGGGGCGGGCGGCCCTCCTCGGACCAGGTCAGCGGCTTGGCGATCAACTCGCCATCGGTGTCGGTGCCGGTGATCTCGACGACCAGCATGTCGGGAATGGCGCCGGGACGGGCGAAGCGGCGCTTGTGGCCGCGTTCGACGGCGCCCTCGTTCTCCAACTGCTTCAGGATCGCCTTGATCTGGATCTTCTCGTCGCCCTTCAGATTGAAGGCGCGCGCCAGTTCGCGTTTGCCAACCCGGCCCTCGGCTCCCTTGATGAAGTCCAGGACCTGCTGCTTGGTCGGTGACGGGACGTGGCGCGGCTTTTTCACCCTCAATCCTCTACGGCGGCGGCGGTTTTCTTCGGCTTCGTCGCCTTGGGCTTGGCGGCGGCCTTGGGTTTCGCCGCGGCCTTGGGTTTCGTCGCGGCCTTGGGCTTGGCTTCCGCCTTGGGCTTCGTCGCGGTTTTGGCCTTGGCCTTGGCGGCGGGCTTCGCCCTGGTTTTGGCGGCGGGAGCCTTGTCGGCGCGGGCGGCGATCAGGGCCAGCGCCTCGTCCAGGGTGACGTCGTCGGGCTCGCGCCCGCGCGGCACGTTGGCATAGACCTTCTCGTGCGCCACATAGGGGCCGTAGCGGCCGGCGTTCAAGGTCACCGGCTTGCCGCTTTGCGGATGCTCGCCCAGCACCTTGCCCGGCGTTCCCCCCTTGCGCGACGCCCCGGCCAGCAGGTCGACGGCGCGGTTGATGCCGATCTCCAGCGGGTCCTCGCCGGGCGGCAGCGACTTGAAGACGTCGCCATGCTTGACATAGGGCCCGAAGCGGCCGACGCCGGCGGCGATCGGATTGCCGGTTTCGGGATGCACGCCGATCTGGCGCGGCAGTTCAAGCAGCTTGATGGCGCGGCCCAGGTCGAGGGTGGCCGGGTCGAGGCCGCGATACAGCGACACCCGCTTGGGCTTCAGCTTGCCCTCGGCCTCGCCAAGCTGGACGTATTGCCCGTAAGGCCCCTTGCGCAGCGAGACCATCAAGCCGCTGGCGGGGTCGAGCCCCAGTTCCTTCGGCCCGTCGCCGGCCTCTTCGGGGCCACCTTCGCCGGCCACCGCCAGCGGCCGCGTGAAGCGGCATTCGGGATAGTTCGAGCAGCCGATGAAGGCGCCGAACTTGCCCAGCTTCAGGCTCAGCCGTCCGGCCTGGCAGGTCGGGCAATTGCGCGGATCGCCGCCATCGGCGCGGGGCGGGAAGAAATGCGGACCCAATTCCAGGTCCAAGGTGTCGAGCACCTGCGAGACGCGCAGTTCCTTGGTGTCGTCGACCGAGCCGGCGAAGGGCCGCCAGAACTCGCGCAGCACCGCCTTCCAGTCGATCCGCCCGCCCGAAATCTCGTCGAGCTGGTTTTCCAGATCGGCGGTGAAGTTGTACTGGACGTAGCGGTTGAAGAAGTTCTCCAGGAAGGCGGTCACCAGACGGCCGCGATCCTCGGGGACGAAGCGGCGGTTCTCGAAGCGGACGTATTCGCGCTCCTGCAACACCGACAGGATCGAGGCGTAGGTCGACGGCCGGCCGATGCCCAACTCCTCCAGCTTCTTGACCAGACTCGCCTCGCTGTAGCGCGGCGGAGGCTGGGTGAAGTGCTGGGCGTGGCGCACCGCCTTGAGGTTCATCGGGTCGCCCTCGGCGACGTCGGGCAGCAGGCGGTCGGCCTCGTCTTCGGCGTCGTCGTCGCCGCTCTCGCGATACAGTTCCAGGAAACCGTGGAACACCACCACCGAGCCGGTGGCGCGCAGCACCGTCTTGCGATCGGGCGAGGCGATGTCGACCGCCACCTGATCGAGCACGGCGCTTTCCATCTGGCTGGCGATGGTGCGCTTCCACACCAATTCGTACAGGCGCAACTGGTCGCGGTCGACATAGGGCGCCACGTCCTCGGGCCGGCGGCTGACGTCGGTCGGACGGATCGCCTCGTGCGCCTCCTGGGCGTTCTTGGCCTTGGTCTTGTAGATGCGCGGGGCGGGGGGGACGTGGCTGGCGCCCCATTGCTGGCCGATCAGGGCGCGGGTCGCGGCGATCGCCTCGGCCGCCATCTGCACGCCGTCGGTTCGCATATAGGTGATCAAGCCGACCGTCTCGCCGCCGATCTCGACGCCCTCGTAAAGCCGCTGGGCGAGCTGCATGGTGCGCGCCGCCGCGAGGTGCAGCTTGCGCGACGCCTCCTGCTGCAAAGTCGAGGTGGTGAAGGGCGGTTGCGGGTGGCGCTTGACCTTGCGGCGCTCGATCGAGGCGACGTCGAAGCGCGACGCCTGGATGGTGGCGCGGGCCGCCTCGGCGGCGGCTTGGTCGCCCAAATCGAACTTGTCGAGCTTGCGGCCCTCGAGATGGGTCAACCCGGCGGTCACCTGGCCCGAGCGGGGCGTCAGGAAATCGGCGTCGACCGTCCAATATTCGCGGGTCTGGAAGGACTCGATCTCGGCTTCGCGCTCGCAGACCAGACGCAACGCCACCGACTGGACGCGGCCGGCCGAGCGGCTGCCCGGCAGCTTGCGCCACAGCACCGGCGACAGGGTGAAGCCGACCAGATAATCCAGCGCCCGGCGCGCCAGATAGGCGTGCACCAGTTCCTGGTCCAGTTCGCGCGGATTGCGCATCGCGTCGAGCACGGCGGTCTTGGTGATCTCGTTGAACACCACGCGCTTGACGTCCATGCCCTTCTTCAGCGCCTTGCGGGCGTCGAGCACCTCGCGGACGTGCCACGAGATGGCCTCGCCCTCGCGATCCGGATCGGTGGCGAGGATCAGGCCGTCGGCGCCTTTCAGCGCGCTGGCGATCTCGCGGACGTGCTTTTCGGATTTGGGGTCGACCTCCCAATCCATGGCGAAGTCCTGATCGGGCCGCACCGAGCCGTCCTTGGCCGGCAGGTCGCGGATGTGCCCGAACGAGGCCAGCACGTGATAGCCATCGCCAAGATACTTGTTGATGGTCTTGGCCTTGGCCGGGGATTCGACGACGACGATTTTCATGAGGACCGACAGCACCGACGAAAAAGGGGGGGTGGGGACACTAGCCCAGGAGCGAGACCCGATGGCCGGGGTGTCTCTCCAGCCGGCCCGCCAGTTCCAGTTCCAAAAGGACCGTTGACACCACGGCGGGAGACAATTGGCACCGCCTGATGATTTCGTCAACCGCCACGGGGGCCGGCCCCAAGCCTTCGAGCACCACCGACCGCGCCGCGGCCACCGCCTTCTCGTCGTCGCAAGGGGGCGCCAAGCCGCCGAAACCCTTGGCCGGGCGCGCCTCGACGGCCGGTCGGCGCAGCATGTCGGCCAGCACCGCGAGAACATCGTCGGCCGTCTCGGTCAAAGTCGCGCCCTGCCGAATCAGCCCGTTCGGCCCGGCGCAACGCGGATCGAGCGGCGAGCCCGGCACCGCGAACACCTCGCGCCCCTGTTCCAGCGCCAGCCGCGCCGTGATCAGCGAACCCGAGCGCGGGCTGGCCTCGACCACCACCACCCCGAGCGAGATGCCCGAGATGATCCGGTTGCGCCGGGGAAAATGGCTGGCCTGCGGCACCGTGCCGGGCGGCATCTCGGACACCGCGACGCCCTGCGCCACGATGCGCCGATACAGATCGTCGTTCTCGGGCGGATAGATATGGTCGACCCCGCCCGCCATCACCGCCGCCGTGGCGCCCGGCGTCTCGCCCGCCAAAACACCCTCGTGCGCCGCCGTGTCGATGCCGCGCGCCATGCCCGACACCACCAAAAGCCCCGCTTGCCCCAACTCCGCCGCGATGCCCTGCGCGATGCGCCGCCCGTTGACCGAGGCGTTGCGCGCCCCGACCACCGCCACCGCCGGCCGGGTCAGCAGATGCGCGTTGCCATACACCGACAACAACGGCGGCGCGTCGTCCAGCCCCCGCATCGCCGCCGGATAGCCCGGCTCGACGCTGGCGATCAGCACCGCCCCATTCCGCTCATGCGCCGCGATCTCGGCCTCGGCCGAAGCCTTCGACGCCACCAGGATCGGCTTGGCCCGCCCACCGCGCCGCGCCAATTCCGGCAAAGCCTCGATCGCCGCCCCCGCCGAGCCATACCGCTCGACCAGCCGATGAAAGGTCACCGGCCCGACATTCTCGCTGCGGATCAACCGCAACCAGTCCCGTCGTTCGGCTTGCGTGAGCGCGCGTTGGTCGGTGTTCGTCATGGGTGTGGACCATGGACCAAAACGGGAACGCGGTCAAGGGGCCGAGCGCAAGTTTTTGGCGACCGGCGGGGGCGGGCTGGGCATTGACTTGCGGTCTGGGCGCGGTGATCATCCATTGGTAAAGTGTGCATATGGGGAGGGTGGGTGATGGCCGAGGGCGAGGCGCCAGACATTCTGAAATGGTTGCGCGACTGGTTGTGGCGCCGCTGGGGCTGGCGGGGGGCTTTCGCTTTCGCCCTCAGCGGGGTGACCCTATTCGTCTGGACCAATACCGACAAGATCGCCTCGTGGCCGGGGATCTCGTGGCTGGTCGAGCATATGAGCCGCGACGGCGTTCCCCGCGCCGACCCGAAGCGGTTCACGATCCTGGTGGCAAAATTCGACAATGACGTCAAGGACGAGCAACGCAAGGTACTCCTCCACGGCCTCCTCGAATTCAAGGGGGTCGAGGTTCTGCCCCTCGACCGCACCATCGCGGCCGACGGCCCGATCTCCGAAGAGGCCGAACGCGCCGGCCACGAGCGAGCGCGCGAATTCCTTAAAGAGAGCGGCGGTTCGGTGGTCCTCTGGGGCACCGTGCTGCGCGTCGACGGCAAAGCCGTGCCACGCGTGTGGTGGACCCCGGACGAGGACGGGCCGCGCGACGGCCGCTACGTGACCGACTCGGCCCTGCGCCTGCCGGAGCTGTTCTGGACGGACCTGTCGAGCATCCTCGACCTGCTGATCAGCCGCCACGACGCCGAAAGCGCCGCCAACGAAGGCCACTTCGTCGCCGATCGATTGGTCACGACCGTTGCCCGCGTGCGGACCCTGCTGAACGCCACAAAGGGCCGCTCCGGCTGGACTCCCGAGCAGATCGCAAGAACCCGCCTCGTGCTCGCCGGATCCCTGACGACCCTGAGCGAACAGACCGGCCAAACCAAACCCCTTAATGAGGCGGTGGTAGCCTACCGCGCGGCATTGGAAGAATACACCCGCGAGCGAGCGCCGCTCGACTGGGCCATGACGCAGAACTATCTCGGCATCGCGCTGTGCTCGCTCGGCGAGCGGGAGGGCGGGACGGCGCGGCTGGAGGAGGCAGTGGCGGCCCATCGGGCGGCGCTGGAGGAATGGACCCGCGCGCGGGCGCCGCTCGAATGGGCGATGACACAGAACGGTCTC
>JADFZP010000018.1 GCA_015232485.1 Alphaproteobacteria bacterium | reverse complement strand
CACGTCGAGGCCGCGCGCCGCCAGAGCGGCGGCCAGCCCGATGGTCAAGGTGGTCTTGCCCGAGGATTTGTGGGCGGCCGAGATGAACAGGCGGGGCGGCATCGCCGTCAGCCCGCCAAGCCCTCGCGGCGGCGGCCGTCCCACAGGGCGCGGGCCAGCGCCTCGGCGTCCGCGATGGTGTTGGCGCGGCCGATCAGCTTCAGCGCCACGGCGGCGGTGCCGGTGATGGTCGCCACCGCGTAGGGCTCGTCCGCCTCGCCGCGCCAGACGGCCATCAGGCGGCCGAGATCCATCGAGCCCTCGTGGGCTTGCGCGGAGTCGGGCAGCAAGGCCGGCCATTCCTCCTCGCCGTCGAGGGTGCGCACCACGCAGGGCTTTTCGGGGCGGCGTTCGACCTCGCCGCCCTCGCCCTTGAAGACGGCCATGCGGGGCTGACCCATCATCCGCGCCGCCTCTTGGTGGACGTCGCGGTAATTGGGATGGAACACGCTCATCAACGAGGCCGGGGCGCCGAACGGATTGAGCATCCGCGCGATGGTGTGGATCGGCGAGCGCAGCCCGAGCAGCGAGCGCAGGCCCATGATCTCGTGCAGGCGCGGGCTCAAATATTCCAGCGGCAGATAGCAGAAATTGGCGGCGGCCAGATGGCGCCCGGCCTCGGCCATCGAGGTGGCGACCGGCAGGCCCAGCGCCTCGATGGTCTCGCGGGTGTAGACGCGGCCGGCGGTGTGCTTCTCGGTGCCGTGCATGCCGACCCGCACGCCGTTGCGGGCGAGCAGCAGGGCGGACAGCACGAACCAGGGAAGCTGGCGCGACTTGCCGGCGTAGGACGACCAGTCCAGATCGACGTGCGGCAATTCGGCCGGACGGGCGATGGCGTCGCGCGCCGCCAGCACGAAGCCGGCGACCTCGTCGGGGGTCTCGGTCTTGACGCGCAGCAGGCACAGGAAGGCGCCAAGCTGGACCGGGTCGACCGCTCCGTCGATCACCATGCGCGCCGCGGCGCGGGTCTCGTCGAGGGTCAGCGGACGCGAGAGGTGGGGGCCCTTGCCGAGAATTCGGACATACTGGGCGAAGGGATGCTCGTGACTCAAGGGCTGGGCCTCCGGCGATCGGGACATTGCGGGGGCATTCTTAAACGATCGGGGCGCCCCGGCGCCAAGAGTTTCCTCCCGGCGCCGGGACGCGGCCGATCATTTGCGGGCCTTGGCCACGCAGTGCGGGTCGACCACCTCGTCCGCCAGGCTTTCCGGCAGGAAGCGGAAGACGGTGGACGCGAAGGCGACCAGCAGCATGGCGACGGCGAAGCCGCTCACCCCCAGGAAGGCCTCGGGGCCGCTGGGGACGTAGGTGTTCACCTGGCCGTCGAAGAAGCTGGAGGTCACCTCGAAGCCGGGGAACAGCGGCATCGGATAGGCCTGCCCGCCGATGATGATGACATAGACCTGGGCGATGCCGCCCAGGATCACCAGGATCGCGGCCAGCCCGATCGCCGGCCGGTTCATGGCGGTCGGCGGGGCGAACAGCAGGGCCAGCGGCAGCAGCGCGCCCAGGCCGATCTGCACCATCCAGAACAGGACGGTGAAGATGCCGCCATTGGTCAGCAGGAACACCACCGCGTCCCGCTTCTCGGCGACGTAAAGGCCGGTCAGTTGCTGGACGGTGACGAAGTAGAGCACCGCCGCGATGAACACGCCCAGCAGGTTCTTGAGGCGCCGCACCAGCGCGTCGCCCAGCGGCCGGTTGGTCATCTCGCTGGAGGCGAACACCACCAGAATGAACACCGCCAGTCCGAACGAGAACGACATGGCGATGAACATCGGCGCCATCACCGCCGAGTCGTACGGCGTGCGCGCCACCAGGAAGCCGAAGATCGAGCCCGTGCCGGTGGTCAGGATCAGGCGCCACGCGAAGGCGGCGAAACCGGCCGGTTTCGAGAAAGACTTCATCCGACGGTCCATCATGGTCCACATATAGACCACGACGATGCCGAAGAAGCCGGAATACAGGATGACGTTCCAGGCGAAGATCGAGCGGAAATTGTACTTGGTCATCGCCACCATCAGCCGGTCGGGCCGGCCGAGGTCGAGCAGCAGGACGGTCAGGCCGCCGGCCAGCAGCGACACCGCCAGCAGCGCGGACAGGGGCGCCAGCGGCTTGTAGGCGGTGCGCCCGAACACCGACGAGATCGAGGCGACGTTGAGCGCCCCCGAGGCGGCGACGATCAGGAACACGGCGAAGACGTGCGGCAGACCCCAGACGATCTGGTTGGTCATGCCGGTGACCCAGTGGCCGTTGTGCTCCATGTAGAAGGCGGCGAGCAGGCCTAAGCTGGTGAAGGCGGCCAGCGCCCCCATCAGCATCCACCAGCCGGTGGTCATGGCCTCGACTTCGCGATAGGCGACGGTCTTCATATGCTGAGCCCCCCGTAGCGCACCGCGGTGTTGAGCTTGAGTTCGGGCCGGATTTGCGTGGTCGGCAGCGTGCGGAGCTTCTGCGCGATCTCGCTTTTCGGGTCGTTGAGGTCGCCGAACAGGATGGCGCCGCTGGCGCAGGCTTCGGCGCAGGCCGGAAGCTTGCCCTCGTCGACGCGATGGGCGCACAGGGTGCAGCCCTCGACGCAACCCTTGCCGCGCGGCTGGTGCGGCCGCTGGTTCTCCAGCGATTCATGCACGAACGAGCGCGCCTTGTAGGGGCAGGCCATCATGCAATAGCGGCAGCCGATGCAGATGTGGCGGTCGACCAGGACGATGCCGTCCTGGCGCTTGAACGAGGCGCCGGTCGGGCAGACGTCGACGCAAGGCGGCTTTTCGCAATGCTGGCACATGACCGGCAGCGACAGCTTCTGGCCGGTGCGCTTCGAGGTCAGGTCGACCTTGCGGATCCATTGCGGATCGGTCTGTGGGCGGCCGTGGCTGCCCAGCCCGTTCTCGACATTGCAGGCGCCGACGCAGGCCGAACAATCCTGCGAACAGCGGGTGGTGTCGATCAGCATGCCCCAGCGCACCGCCGACGAGGCGGGCTGGTCGGCCGGCTTGGCCTGGGCGGCGATCAGGGTGATGCCGGGCGCCAGGGTCGCCACGGCGGCCGAGGCGGAGGCCAGGAAGGCGCGGCGTGAGGTGGTTGCGCTCATCGCTTGGCCTCCGGCGTGCTGGCGTGGCAGGCGAAGCAGTCGATGTCGACGGCCGCGAATTCATGGCACGAGGAGCAGAAATGCTGGCTGCTCTTGACCGTCACCGGCTTGCCGTCCTTGCCGTCGACGGCGTGGCAGGAGACGCACTCCTTGAGGGAATGCTTGGTCGTGCGGATGCCCAGCCGCATCGTGTCATCGCGCTGATGGCGCAGGATGTCCATGTGGTTGCGCCGCATGTATTGCGGATCCTCGACGCAACGTTCCCCCTTGGCCTTGGGTATGGTGGGGAAGGGGTCGGCGAAAGCCGGCCCCCACCCCAAGCCCGCGACCAACATCGCCAGCAGGGCGATGAGCCAGCTTGCTTTCATCGCCTATTCCCCCAGGCCCATCTGGATGTAGCCCGTCGGGCAAACGTCGTGGCAGATGTGGCAGCCGATGCAGCGCGAGTAGTCGGTGAAGACGTAGCGGCCGAGCGTCCGCTCCTTCTTGGGCACGCGCTGAACGGCGCCTTGCGGGCAGAAGATGACGCAGTTGTCGCACTCGAAGCACAGACCGCAGCTCATGCAGCGCTTGGCCTCGGCGATCGCCTCGGACTCGGGCAGCGGCATCAGGCGCTCGTCGAAATTGCCGATCACCGCATCGGCGTCGATGTGGACTTCCTGGCGCTTGTGGCGGGCCGAATAGAGGAAGTGGCCGAGGAACAGGTCGGTCGACGGCACGATCTCGTGACGCGAGCGGTCCTCGTAATTGTGGACCGCGAAGGCCTCGTCGTCGGTGCCGCGCACGGCGCCGCCGGCATAGGGCTCGGGCGACAGGTTCACTTCGCGCAGCTTGGCCAGCAGGTTGAAGTGGTTGACGTCGACCTTGGGCCGCTTGGCGATCTCGTCGCCGGCCAGATAGACGTCGATCGACTCGGCCGCGACCCGGCCATGGCCGATCGCGGTGGTCAGCAAATGCGGGCGCACGATGTCGCCGCCGACGAAGTGGCCCTTCTTGCCGGGAACCCGGAAGTTCTTGTCGGCGTTGATGAACCCCTTGCCGTTGTCCATCGTCTCGAGGCCCTGCATGTCGCCACGCTGGCCGATGGCCGAGACGATCAGGTCGCAGGCGATCTCGAACTCGGTGCCGGCGACGGGGACCGGCGTCATGCCGTCCATCTCGCACTTGCAGAGCTTGAGGGCGACGGCGCGGCCGTTGGCGTCCTTGATGACCTCGAGCGGCATGATGCCGCCCTTGATGTCGACGCCTTCCGACTTGGCGTCCGAGACTTCGCGCTCGGCGGCGAACATCTTCTCGACCGGGAACAGCGAGGTCAGCGTCACGTTGGCGCCGTGGCGCTGGGCGACCGACGAGACGTCGTGCGCCGTCTGGCCCCACACCACGTTCTCGGGACGGTCCTTCTCGTGGATCTGGGTGATGTGGCCCAGGCGGCGGGCCACCGAGGCGACGTCGATCGAGGTGTCGCCACCGCCGACCACCACGATGCGCTCGGTCACCACTTGCAGGCGGCCCTCGTTGAAGGCGCGCAGGAAGGCCACGCCGGTCACGCAGTTGGGCGCGTCCCAGCCGGCGATCGGCAGGCCGCGGCCGGTATGCGTTCCGATCGCCCAGAAGATGGCGTCGAACGAGGATTCGATCTCGGCCAGCGGGATGTCGCGGCCGATGCGGACGCCGCAGCGCGCCTCGACGCCCATGTCGAGAATGCGCTGGATTTCGGCGTCCAGCACCTCACGCGGGGTGCGGTAGCCGGGAATGCCGTAGCGCATCATGCCGCCCAGCAGGGCGTGGTCCTCGAAAATTGTGACGGCGTGGCCCTTGCGGCGCAGGTGATAGGCCGCCGACAAGCCACCGGGGCCGCCGCCGATCACCGCCACCTTCTTGCCGGTCTCGGCGGAGGGCGCTTCGAACTTCAGGCCGTGCTCGATGGCGTACTGGCCGACATGGTGTTCGATCGAATTGATGCCGACGTGGTCCTCGACCTCGTTGCGATTGCAGCCGTCCTCGCAGGGCGCCGGGCAGACGCGGCCCATCACGGCGGGGAAGGGATTCGACGAGGTCATCTTGCGGAAGGCGTATTCCTGCCACGTCATGCCGCCGGTCGGCTTGTCGACGCCGCGCGCGATGTCCAGCCAGCCGCGGATGTCGTGGCCCGAGGGGCAGCTCGCTTGACAAGGCGGCGTGCGATGCACGTAGGTCGGGCACTTGTGCGACCAACTGGCCTTGAAGATCTGCTCCTGCAGGGGGGCGGGCGAAAAGTCGCCGTCCTTGTAACGGCGCCAGGTCAGGGCGGTATTCTGGTTGGTTCCCGCGTTTTTTGCCATTTTATCGTCTCCCCCGTCTCAGTCGTTGCTGCCCAGAAGGATCGCATTGCTCACCAACTGGTGGACGCTCACGATCATGCCCATTTCCATGCCGTAATACGGCAGGACCTTGGTGAACTGCGCCTTGCAGATGGCGCAGATCGACGCCATGTGCGTCACGCCGTCGTTTTGGACGACCTGCTTCAATGCTTCCATGCGCGGCTGCGCGCCTTTGACGCGCAGTTCCATCAAATCGTCGGTCAGCAGGCCGCCGCCGCCACCACAGCAGAAGGATTTCTCGCCGATGGTGTCGGGGTGCATGTCGACGAACTTGCCGCAACTCGCCTTGATCAGCTCGCGCGGAATGACCAACTGACCGCCCTCGAAATTGCCCATGCGCGAACCACGCGCGACGTTGCAGGAATCGTGGAAGGTCAAGGTCATGTGGTCGTTGGCCGACTTGTCCAGGCGGACCGCGCCGCGCTTGATCAGGTCGTTGCTGAACTCGCAGATGTGCTGCGGCACCGGATAGCGGGGATCGAGGAAGTCCCAAGGGCCCGCCAGGGTGTTCAGGAAGCTGTAGGCGACGCGCCACGCATGGCCGCACTCGCCGAACACGATCCGCTTCACGCCCAGTTCGATCGCCGCGTCGCGAATGCGCCGCGAAATCTTGACCATGTTCTCGTAGCTGCCGATGAACATGGCGAAATTGGCCGCCTCGGTGGCCTTGGACGACAGGGTCCACGAGATGCCCGCCTGATGGAACACCTTGCCGTAGCCGATCAGCCCGTCGATATGCGGCTCGGCGAAGAAGTCGGCCGAGGGGGTGACCAGCAGCACCTCGGCGCCATGGACGTCGACCGGGAACTTGATGGCGTGGCCGGTGTCCTCCTCGATGTCCTCTTCGAGGCCCTCGAGGGTGTTGTTGAGCGCCTTGAGCGGCAGGCCCAGATTGTTGCCGACCGAATAGACCTTGCCGATGATCTCGTTGCAGTATTTCTGCCCCAGGCCGATGCGGTCCATGATCTCGCGCGCCGCCATCGAAATCTCGGCGGTGTCGATGCCGTAGGGGCAGAACACCGAGCAGCGGCGGCACTGCGAGCACTGGTGGAAGTAGTTGTACCAGTCGTCCAGCAGCTCGCGCGTCATCTCGCGCGCGCCGACCAGATCGCCCAGCAGCTTGCCGGCCGGGGTGAAGTGCTTGCGGTAGACCGAGCGGAACAGATCCTGACGCGCCACCGGCATGTTCTTGGGATCGCCGGTGCCCAGGAAGTAGTGGCACTTGTCGGCGCAACTGCCGCACTTGACGCAGGAGTCGAGGAAGACGGGCAGCGAGCGGTATTTGCCCAGCAACTCGCCCATCACCTCGATGGCCTTGGTCTGCCAGTTGTCCACCAGCTCGCCGGGATAGCCCAAGGGCTCCTGGTGCTGCTTGGCGGCGGGGAACGACTTCAGGTGGGCCGTCGCGCCGGGCTTCGGCGCGGGCACGACCGGAATCTCGTTCAGAACGGGGATCTCGAAATCAGCCACGCCAAATCCCTCCCTCAGGGCATCGTCTTGTTTGCTTCGTATTTCGCGGCCCACGGTGCCAGGTGCCGCCTCTCGCGGGCGTCGTCAGCCTGGTTGCGGGTGGGGCTGAAGAAGATGCCCGGGACGTGCAGAAGCTTCGAGAAGGGGAAGACCAGCATCAAAGCCGCGACCAGCGCCAGATGGACGTACAGCAGCGGATCGGCCGGCAGCTTCTGCCAGTTGAAGGTCATCAGGCCCAGAAAGAAGGCCTTCACCCCGATGATGTCGGTGTGGACGAAATTGACCATCAAGGCGCCCGAGCCGCCGATGCCGATCAACAGGACCAGCATCAACAGATCCGAGGGGCCGGTGATGTAGCGGATGCGGGGCAGGACCAGCCGGCGCCCGAGCAGCATGAACAGGCCGGCGATCATCAGCAGCCCGCCATAGATGCCGAAGGGCTGCATCAGCGTGATCACCATCGGCACCGGCTCGATGAAGTAGCGGACGTGCCGGATCAGCACCAGGACCAAGCCGAAATGGAACATGACGGCCATCGCCCAAAGCCATTTGTTCGATTTGAACAGGCTTTCGAAGATCACCACTTCACGAGCCACCCGGAAGGCGGCGCCACCCTGGGTCAACGGGGCCGGCGTGGTCGGGATCTTGAGCGGCGCCGGTACGCGGACGTACTGGGCCACCTTGAGACCTAGGCCGGCCACCAGCACGATGGTGGCCGCGTAGAACAGAACCGCGAAAAGAATCGACACGGCTTCACACTCCACCGGGGACCAGGGTGCGGAATCGGCGGGCGGGGCGTCATCCCCCGCCCGCGCCGAACAGGATCAGACGCAGCCGGTCGGCTTCGGCAGGCCGGCGATCTTGCACGCCTGCTTGGCCGGGCCGTAGGGGAACAGCTCGTACAGATACTTGTTGTTGCCCTTGTCGGCGCCCATCTTCTTGCCGATGGCCTTGGTCAGGACGCGCACGGCCGGGGCGATCTGGTATTCCGAGTAGTACTCGCGCAGGAAGTTGACCACTTCCCAATGCTCGGAGGTCATGGCGACCCCCTCGTCCTTGGCGATCTGCCCGGCGAGGTCTTCGTTCCACTCGTTGATGTTGAGGAGATAGCCCTCCTCGTCCGCATCGATATTCTTGCCGTTGTAAGTATAGGCAGCCATTTCCCTCTCCTAATTTCTTGCTATGAAGCTCAAAGCCACGCTTGGCTGGTGGGGTGCTCGGCGACCAGGTCGACGAACCCCTCGTAGTCCACGATCCCGACGCCTTCGACCAGCCGGCCGGCGTCCATGCCGCGCGCGGCGAGGTCGGGCCCCAGCACGAACACTTTGAAACGCTTGGCCGCCTCGGCCATGCGGGCGGCGGTCGACGTGCCGCCGAGGGCGGCGTAGACGCCGTCCTCGATCAGCAGGATCGACGCCCCCTCGACGGCGTGCGACAGGCAGCTCTCAAGGGCGTTCTTCTCGAACGGCGACTTGTTGACGGTGTGAAGCATCGCTTTCTTCCCTCGTTCAGGCCGTCAGAACCACGTCCATCTCGTTCATCAGCGCGCCCATGTCGGCGCGGCTGAGAACTTCGACCGGGACCAGCAGATCGGCCTCGGTCAGGCCGCGCTCGGCCATCGACTCGGCCTCGACATAGAGCTTCTCGATGTCGTAACCGTCGAGCGCCCGATAGGTCGGCGAGAAGTTCTTCTGGCCCAGGGCCTTGGTGTCTTGGCCCTTCTTGAGCTGAAACACCCCGTCATCCACGAACGCCAAGTGCACGTCCTGATCGAAGGCCGCCGAGATCAAAACCATCTCAAGCACTTCGAGCGCGTAGATCGTGCCGTACGGAGCCTTGCGGTTGACGAACATGAACTTCTTGACGACGCCGCTTTCCATCTCGTCCATCTCGGTGTTCCCCTCAGTCGCCGAAGGTGACCAGACGGTCACACTGGATGCCGGCCTCGATCAACTGACCCAGGCCCGAGATGCGGAAACCGGGGGCGGTGTCGCCTTCCCGGATGCCGCGGCGAAGTCCGGCCGCCACGCAGACCACCAAGTCGACGCCATGCTTCTCGGCCAGTTCCCCCCACTGCTTGAAGAGGTTCCGGTCGTCGGTCGGCGGCTCGGCGCGCGGGGCGGCGTTCAGCACGCCGTCGTAGTAGAAGAACACGCGCCAGATGGTGTGCCCCTTGGCCAGGGCGGCCTTGCAGAAGTTGAGTGCCGTGTCCGAGGCCTGATGGTTGTACGGGCCTTCATTCACGAGGATACCGATCTTCATCGGACGCGCCCCCTTCAGATCCGAACCTGGGCCGAAGCGTTCAGGCTGCCCCGCGAACCGCGCCAATCATCGACGTGGTACTTGGTGAAGGGCAGGCCGGTCAGCTCGAAGAAGCGCGGCCAGCCGATCCGCTCGACCCACTCGCCCATGCGCTCCCAAGCCCGGGCGTCTTCCTTGTAGGCGCGCAGGATGTTGCGCACGATGGCCGAGGCTTCGGGCCAGCGCGGCGGATTGTTGGGGATGCCGGCCGCGACCAGCTTGTGCAGCATCGGCTTCGACCGGGTCGAGCTGTGCTTGCCGCCCACCCAGATGGCGATCTTGGTGTGGACCGGGTCGTTGATCTGCATCGGCGGGCAAGGCGGGAAGCAGGCGCCGCAGCAGACGCACTTCTTCTCGTCGACTTCCAGCGAGGGCTTGCCGTTGACCAGCGCCGGCCGAATGGCCGCCACCGGGCAGCGCGAGACCACGGCGGGCCGCTCGCAGGTGCCGGCCACCAGATCGTGATTGATGATCGGCGGCTTGGTGTGCTGGATGTTGATGGCGATGTCGCCCTGGCCACCGCAATTGATCTCGCAGCAAGACGTCGTGATCTTGACGCGGTTGGGCATCTCCTCGCGGATGAACTCGGCGTGGAGGTCGTCCATCAGCGACTTGACGACGCCCGAGGCGTCGGTGCCGGGGATGTCGCAGTGCAGCCAGCCCTGGGTGTGGCTGATCATCGTCACCGAGTTGCCGGTGCCGCCGACCGGGAAGCCCTCGGCCGCCAGCTTGTCGAGCAGCGGCTGAACCTTGGCCGCCGACGAGACCATGAACTCGACGTTCGAGCGCACCGTGAAGCGGATGAAGCCCTCGGCGAACTGATCGGCGATGTCGGCCAGCTTGCGGATGGTGAAAATATCCATCTGGCGCTGCGTGCCGGCCTTGACGGTCCACACTTCGTCGCCCGACAGGGCGACGTGGTGAAGCACGCCGGGCCGGGGCCGGTCATGGTACTTCCACTTGCCGTAATTCTTCTTCAACACCGGATGCATGTATTGCATCGGGTCGGGCACACCGCACTCGTCCGGACGGCGCAGTTGGGTCATCGTTGCCTCCAATTCCTCGATTTTCTTCGCACGTGGCGGTGATTACTCGGCGGCGTCGGCCTTGCGGGCCTGCCACTTCTTCACCTCTTCATCCCAGCCGTCCATGCGGACGTAAGGATTGGTGCGCGGGTGGGAGACCATGTTCGGGTCGAGATCCAGCTCGAGGCCTTCCAGGAAGGCCACCAGACCGATGCGGTCGATCATCTCGCCCAGACGCTCGTGCTCGAGCGCGTTCTCGGCGAAGAAGTCCAGCATGCGCTGGCACAGGTCGACCAGGGCCTCGTAGTCCTCGTCGCTCTCCATCTTCATGAAGGGGACGATGACGGTGCCCAGCAGGTCGCCGATCTTCAGGGTGCGCTTGCCGCCGGCCAGGATGCAGATGCCGCGCTCGGTGCCGGGCGTCAGCGCCTTGGTCATCACGTTCAGGCAATGCATGCAACGGACGCAGGACTTGTTGTCGACGTCCAGGGTGTCGTCGTCGTTCAAGGACAGCGCGTTGGTCGGGCACAGGCGGATGACCTGATCGATCATGCCCTTGCGGCCAACCTTGTTGACGAAGTTCACGACCTCGGCCTGATCGACCTGCATGTCGCCCTTCCAGGTGCCGATCACGGCGAAGTCGGCGCGCTGGGTCGCGTTGGCGCAATCGTTCGCGCAGCCGGCGAATTTGAACTTCATCTTGTAGGGCAGCGACGGACGGTGGATGTCGTCGAGGAAGTTGTTGAGCACCGAGCGCATCGCGCGGGCCTCGTCGTAGCACGACTGCTCGCAGCGCGCCGCGCCGACGCAGGACACCGAAGTTCGCACGCCGGCGCCGGCGCCGCCCATGTCGAAGCCCAGCGCGTTGAACTCGTCCCACGCCGGCTGGACCTTCTCGGTCGTGCAGCCTTGGAACATGATGTCGCCGGACTGGCCGTGGAAGGCCACCAGACCCGAGCCGTGACGCTCCCAGATGTCGCACATCTGGCGCAGCAGCTCGGTGGTGTAGTGCATGCCGGGGGCCGGCATGATGCGAATCGTGTGGAATTCCGACGACTCGGGGAACTTGTCGGCCACCTCGGAGAAGCGGGGGATGATGCCCGCGCCATACCCGAACACGCCGACCGTGCCGCCCTTCCAGTATCCCTTGCGGGTCTGGTACGAGTGCTCGAGCTGGCCGAGCAGACTCTTCATATAATCGGCATACGGCTTGTCTTCGGCTTGGGCCAGGCGCTTCAGGCCCGACACGAAGCTGGGCCAGGGACCGCTTTCCAGCTGATCCAGCAAGGGCGTCTCGGGCATCTTCCTTGGCATACTCAACCTCCCTCGAGCGTCTATCGCTTCGTACATTAATGTATCATAATATTGTGAAGCGAAAAGAATCTAGCGGTTTTTTTCATGTAAGCGGATATAAGCTGGGATCATGAAAAACGACGAAGAATCAATGCGCTCGGACTTCGCGGCATGGCGCGACCGCAAGCTTGCGGCGTGGGCGGAGGTTTCCCGCGACCCGATCGTCGAGGTTGGGGACATCAAAGCGCCCACCGCCGCCGAGGAGGGCGAGCTGCGCAGGCGCTGCCGATTGGCCAATCTGGCGGTTTATTCATGCCGCAAGCCGGCCGGCAAGGGGGACCTGCTGGCCTTCGCCGCCCGATTCGGGCTCAAGGATCTGGACGCCAACGCGCTCGCCGACGACGACGGCGTGACTCCGCTGGCGGTGGCCGCCGACGGCGCGCGGAGTCGCTACATCCCCTATACCGACCGACCGATCGCTTGGCACACCGATGGCTACTACAACGAATCGGTCGACCAGGTGCGGGGGCTCGTCCTGCACTGCGCGCGCCCGGCCGCGCGGGGTGGCGCCAACACCGTGATGGACCACGAGATCGCCTGGCTGCTGCTGCGCGACGAAAATCCCGCCCATGTCGAGGCGCTGGCGCGTCCCGACGCGATGACCATCCCGCCCAATGACGAAGAGGGGCTGACCCGCGGCGCCCGCGGCGGGCCGGTGTTCTCGTTCCCCGGCGGCGCCCTGCACATGCGCTACACGGCGCGCAAGCGCAACGTGGTGTGGAGCGACGACCCCGGCGTGCGAGCCGCGGTGGCGTGCCTGGAGCGCTTGCTCGCCGCCGATGGGCCGCATCTCATTCGCCATCGCCTCGAAGCCGGGCAGGGGCTGTTGTGCAACAACGTGCTGCACGACCGCCAGCCCTTCGAGGACGCGGCCAGCGCGCCGCGCCTGTTGTGGCGGGCCCGGTTTCGCGACCGCATCGAATCGACCTGAGGGAGGGAATCTGGATGACCGAGACGGTGACCACGCTGGAACAGTTCGCCGCCCCCTGGGGACGCGAGGTGACCTTGCAGGACGTGGTCTACGAGAATGGATTCCGCATTCTGAGGATGCGAATCCGCGAGGGGAAGCGAATCACCATCGTCGATCTCGATCCGGCGACCGCCGGCCATTGGGGCGCCGCCATGGCGGCCTGGGCGGCGCGGCTTCCCGAGGACGTTCCGGTCAGTGCGCCGGAAGGGTGACGACCTCGGCCCAGAACCGTTCGATCACCCGCACGGCGGCGACGAAGCCGTCGAAGTCGTGCGGCTTGACGACATAGGCGTTGGCCCCCAGGTCGTAGCACTCGCTGACCACGTCGCGGTCGTCGAGGGAACTCAACGCGATCACCGGAATTCGCCATAGGCCCTTGTCGGCCTTCATCTCGGCCAGCACTTCGCGGCCGGATTTGCGCGGCAGATTGAGGTCGAGGATGACCAGATCGGGCCGCCGCCGGTCGGCGTAGGCGCCGCGCCGATGCAGGAAATCCATCGCCTCGACGCCGTCCTCGACCCGGTTCAGGCGCTCGAAGCCGCGGTGCCGCTCGAACGCCAGTTCGACGAGTCGCGCGTCGGCCGGATTGTCCTCGACCAGGAGGATCTCCAGTGGATGAAGGAAACCTTCGGCCGGCATGATCCGCTCCTCGAAAGGCTCCGTAAGTGATAAGCCAGTCCCGCGAAAAACACAATCAACCTAACGGTTGTTTAAGTGGTGCGGCAGGCTACGCGATCCAGGATGATCTCGGCGATTTCTGGGTCGCTGCCGATTCCGCGGCACAGCCATGCCGTGCGCCCCGCGATGGTGGCGGGGCCGGTCTGGCCGCGACCCAGTCCGAACAGGGGCGGCAAGTCCTCGCTGCCGTGCAACCCCTCGGCGATCAGCAGGGGTGCCGCGACCACGTAGGGGCGGTCGGTCAGGGCCGGCCAGTCGGCCACCCGCGGCGTTTGTTCGAGATAGGCGGTCGTGACCTGCCACGGGCAGATTTCCGCCAAGCGGGCGGCGGTGGCCTCGACCGTCGCCGATGACACGCCCGGCCGGCGCGAGCCGTGGCCGATCAGCAGCAGGCAGACCTCGGCGGCGGGCAGCCGGTTGGCTTCGACGATCGCCGCGACTCGGCGCAACGCCAAACCGGGGATGCGCGGATGGCTGCCGACCGGCTCGGCGTAGTGGATGCGTCGCCCGTCGCGCAGGGTCAGCGGGCCGGTCAGGCCCATGGCTTGGGGGATTTGCTCGCCGGTCAGGATGCCGGCTCCGGCGAAGTTGGGCACCACGTAAATTTCGGCCGCCGAAACCCGTTCCAGAAAGGTGGCGGCCAGCGGCGCCTCCTTCCAGAAGCAGGCGTGCACCTCGGCGAACAGCTCGCGTTGGCGCAACGCGTCGGCCAGCCGCTCGGTGGGGATGCGGCTGAAGCGATTGCGGGCCGAGCCGTGGCCGACCAGAACCAGTGCCGCGCGCCGCCAGTCGGGGTTCGCCGTCATGCCTGGGCGGACGCCGTCGCCGGGGCCGCGCCATACCAGCTCAGCGCCTCGGCCAGGGAAACCACCTTGCCGATGATGACCAGCGCGGGCGGCTTCAGACCGGCCGTCTCGACCAGCGCCGGCAGGGTCTCCAAGGTGCCCAGCACCCGGCGCTGGCGCGGCGTGGTGGCGTTCTCGACGGCGGCGGCGGGGGTCGCGCCGGGCAGGCCGGCGCCCATCAGTTCGGCGGCGATGCGGGTCAGGCTGGTCAGGCCCATGTAGAACACCAGGGTCGTGTCGGGGTCGGCCAGGCTGGTCCAGTCGTGATCGAGGTCGCCATTGTCGCGGCGATGGCCGGTCACGTAGCGCACCCCGGTGGCCAGACCGCGATGGGTCAGCGGAATGCCGGAATAGGCGCTGGCCCCCGAGGCCGAGGTGATGCCCGGCACCACCTCGAAGGGAATGCCGCAGCGGGCCAGATGCTCGGCCTCCTCGCTGCCGCGCCCGAACACGAAGGGATCGCCGCCCTTCAGGCGCACCACCGAACGGCCGCCGCGCGCCAGCCCGGCCAGCAGGGAGTTGATCTCGTCCTGGACCAGATGATGGTTGCCCAGCGCCTTGCCGGCGTAAATGCGGCTGGTGCCGGGCGGCACCAGTTCCAGGATCTCGGGCGAGACCAGGCGATCGAACACCACCACCTCGGCCTCGCGAATCAATCGCAGCGCCTTGACCGTCAACAGGTCCGGATCGCCCGGACCCGCACCGACCAGCGCCACCTTGCCCAAAGTCATCGTCCGCCTCTCCCTTCGACGAATTCGATGATTGTCACGATCGCCCGCGCCGCGCCAAGCGAAAACGCCGCCCGGCCTTTGGTCCCATGCCATCCGTCGCGTTGCGACGCTCCGCCCGATCGATAAAATGGGCGGCGTAGTTCCAGTGAGGCGGAAAGAATGCCGACTGGGTCGACCCAACTCCCCGGTGCGTTCCCGCACCGGGGACTTTTTTTCCGCCGCCCGCCGCGCTACCATCTTCGCCCAAATGAGCACGCCAGCCCCCGACAAGGTCGTCACTTTCGAGCACCGCTTCTTCGCCAAACTCGAAGGGGCGTATTTCCGGCTGTCCGACCAGGATGAGCCCGTGCTGATGGTCAAGATGGGCGACAACATCGCGGCGCTCACCTTCCGCGGCATCAAGCGCGAATTCAACATCCCCGACGACTGCGACGACTCGCGCATGCTGACCATGGTGGCGCGCGCCTTGCGCTTCGTGAAAGTCGTGAAGATCGGCGATTCGCTGCCGCTCGAACTGACCACCCGGCAGGCGTCGTGGAAGCCCACGGACCGTCATCGCCAGATCGCCTATCAGCGCCTGACCATGCAGTTGGTGAGCTGGCTGACCGGCGAGGAGACCCTGATCACCGATCCCGAATGCCTGTTGCAGGTGGCGGGCGATCCCCAGGTCCGCGCCAAGGTCAACCGCGCCTTCGAGGAGGCGGCGGTCAAGCTGGGGCTCGGCAAGGAACACAAGCAGGACGTCGTCGACCATCTGGCCTCGCTGTCGCATGAATTGGCCTATGTCGAGGGCTTGCGCGACATCTACGCCGAGATCAAGACGATGGAGTCGAACATCCAGGCGCTGCGCCGCATCTATGGCCGCGAGCGCGGCGTCCTCGAGTTGGTCGATCAGGTGGCCCGCCTCGGCGAGCGCGCGGTCGGCGAATTCACCGCCGCGTTCGACGAGTTGGACGGGCAGACCGGCGAGATCCTGTCGGTGCTGCGCAACATGGAGGCGCAGACCGGCTACATCCGCGACGCCCGCGACGATCTGCACCGCCGCCTGATGGTCTGGGACGAACTGCTGGCCGAATGGCGCGACGTGAAGGTCGAGCGGTCCGAGGCGAACGAAAAGCTGATGCGCCGCACCTACCAGTTCCTGGCGCCGCGCTTCATGCAGGTCAACGAGTGGACCTTGATGAGCCAGCTTCAGGCCAGCGGCCAACTGGGCGAGCAACTGGCCCGCGCCGTCGCCGGCAAGGAGCCCAAGAAGAAGCCCGGCGGCAAGGTCATGCGCTGGATGTAGCGCCCCGGCGCAACGCGTCGAGCCGCGCCGAAACCTCGGCGATGCGCGCCGCATGGGCGCGTTCGACCTCGGGCAGCGCCAGGCGCTCGGCCGGGCGCAGCAGATCGGGCGCTTGCTCGGGCGGCAGGATCAGCTTGGGATATTGGCGGTCGAAGGCGTTGCCGGGCGAACGGTGGTGACGACAGGTCGCCGCGGCCAGATGGATGCCGTTGAAGAAGCGCAGCAGCAGGTCGCAATACAGCGCGTCCTCGCAATGCAGCTTGCGGAACGCCGGGCCTTCGTGAAACCCGCCGATCAACTCGTGACAGCGCCGTCGCAGGCACAGATTGCTGGTCAGGCTGTTCTCGATGCGCGGCACCCAGTCGGGATGCACCGGGGCGGGCAATTCGATGCCGGTCTTGACGAAGCCGGCCGCCGGGTCGCCGGCCAGGGCGCGCAGGCAATCGCCGACATGGGCCGGCAAGAACTCGTCGTCGGCGTCGAGATGGAACACCGTGTCGGCCGCCACCGCCGCCACGCCGCGGTTGCGGGTGAACGAGACGTCCCGGTTCAAGGCGTTGCGCAGCGCCAGCACCGGCAGGAACGATCCCAAGCCGAACACCGCCGCCGCGTCGAGCGTGCCGTCCGACGATCCGTCGTCGACCACCACGATCACGCAGGACTCCGCGTCCGCGCCGCTCGCATCGAGATGGCCGGCCACGCTGGCCTCGACGCTGCGCAGGGTGCGCAGAAGGGTGCCGCGCGCTTGCCACGCCGGCACCACCACCGATACGGCCGCCCTGAGCCCACCTTCCCGGTCGGGTTCGATCAGCACGGCGGCCTCATTTCGGCACCGCCAGCAGGCGGTCGCGAGGCAGCGAGAGGCGCGGCCCCGGCTTGGGCTGATCGGCCGACAGCGCCGGCCCGCCAAGCAGCACGCAGCCCGCTTCGGCGGCGGCCGACAGGGTCGCGCGGCTGCGGG
>JADFZP010000017.1 GCA_015232485.1 Alphaproteobacteria bacterium | reverse complement strand
TCCGTCCTGGACGAATTCCGCCAAGACGCCCAGTTCGCGGGCGAAGTGGCTGGCGAAGTCGAGCGCGTGGCGGGCCTCGAAGGCGCGGATGTCGAGGGTGAAATAGGTGCGCAAGGACTTGATCAGGTCGCGACGCACGATGTCCTCGTCGGACAGGCGATGGCCGCGGAACACCGGGAAGCGGCCGTCCTTCAGGGCCGCCACATAGGGTTCGCGCTCGTAGAGCCACTGCACCTGGAAGCGTTGGCCGATCGTGCTGTAGCTCGCCGAGCCCAGGGCGATGACGGTGCCGCAATCCCCCGACACGGCGCCCAGCGAGGTGTAGGTGGCGGTGCCCTCGGCCACCGCCTGGGCGACGCGGTCGCCGGGCAGGGCGAAATGCTCGAAGCCGGTGCGGACGTAGTCGCTGGTCTCCAGCACCTTCAGCGCCTCGACGAACAGCCGGCGGCGGCCGAAGAAGTCGGGCAGCAGCTCCTGGCGGTTCATCTGGGTCTGGTGCGGGTGGAACTTCGGCCCGTAATGGACATAGGCCAGCGAGATGCGGTCGGGGCGCATCGCCACGGTGCGTTCGACGGTGGCGCGGATGCTGTCCGGCGTCTGGCGCGGCAGCCCGACCAGCAGGTCGAAATTGATGCTGGGGAACGCCTTGCGCACCTCGGGGGTCAGCAGGCGCTCGATCAACTCGGGCGGCTGGACGCGGTTGACCGCCTCCTGCACCTGGGGATCGAAGTCCTGGATGCCGAACGAGATCTTGTTGATGCCCCGGCTGGCGTAGAAATGCAGGCGCTCGACATCGACGCGGCGCGGATCGACCTCGATGGCGAAATCGTCCAGGCGGCGCGTGTCGAGGATCGGCGCCAAGCGCTCGAACAGCCGGTCGAAATCCGCTTCGTTCAGATAGGTCGGCGTGCCGCCGCCCATATAGACTTGGCGGATGTTGGGGCGGATGCCGCGCGCTTGGCAATGGGCGATCAGCAGGTCGATCTCGGGCAGCAGCACCTCGTCGAGATACTGGCGCACCCGCTCGTAATCGCGGGTGATCTCGCGATGGCAGATGCAGAACCAGCAAAGCTGCTGGCAAAACGGGATGTGGAGATAAAGCAGCACCGGCTCGTCCGGCCGGGCCAGGAAAACCTCGTCCAGGGCTTCGCGCACGTCGGCGTCGGTCACCTTGTCGGACCAGAAGCTTTTGTGCGGATATTCGATGTAGTCGAAGGCGTAGGCGTCGTACTTCCTGAGAAGGTTCAGGTCGTCCAATATGCCGGCCATGTCAGCCTCCGATCTTCGACCGCGCTTCTCGCGGTCGGGGAATCGGAATTCTCGCCGGCCGATCCTTACCGGCTGGTTAACGGTCGAAGGAGACGTCGATGCAGTTCGCCATGTTGGTCGGAGGGCGCGGCAGCCGTCTGGGCGCGCTGGCCGCCGACACCCCCAAGCCGCTGCTGCCGGTGGGCGGGCGGCCATTCCTCGATCTGCTGATCGAGCGGGCGGTCGGCGCCGGTTTCGGCCCGATCCTGCTGCTCGCCGGACATCTGGGCGAGCGGGTGGCCGAGCGTTGGCACGGCCGCGAGGTGGCCGGCGTGCCGGTCGAAGTGGTGGTCGAATCGGCGCCCCTGGGCACCGGCGGCGCCCTGGCCGCCGCCGCCGACCGACTCGAGCCGGTGTTCGCGCTGGCCAACGGCGATTCGCTGTTCGGCTTCGATCTCGGCCAACTGACCGCCTTCGAGCCGGCCGGGCCGTGGCTGGGCAAGCTGGCCTTGCGCCGTCTCGAAGACTGCGGGCGCAGCGGGGTGGTCGATTTGGACGGCGACCGCGTCACCGCCTTTCGCGAGCGCGGCGAGGCCGGCCGGCCCGGCGTGGTCAATGGCGGGGTCTACGTCCTGCGCCGCGAAATCCTCGACGCGATGGGGCCGCCGCCCCGCTCGCTGGAGGCCGACGTCTTTCCCGCCCTGGCCGGCCGCGGATTGTTGGCCGGGCGGGTGTTCGACGGCTTCTTCATCGACATCGGCGTGCCCGACGACTACGCCCGCGCCCAAACCCTGGTGCCGGCCTTCCTGCGCGGCTGAAGAGGCTCAACCGGCCGGCGCCCTCGGCACCGCCAAGCCATACAGCGCGTCCGCGCCAACCGCGCGCAACAGTTCGAGGAAGAGTTCCGGAAACTGGCGCCACGTCTCGGCGTCTTCGAGGAAGCGAAGGCGGACGGCGCGCGATTCGGAATCCTCGGCGGGGAAGGTCTCGTTGGCCGGAGCGCGGGCGGCGGCGATGTCCCCGTCATGCAGGGCCTTCACGAATGCCGCCTCGGCCGGCGAGACGATCTCGGCGGTGGCCCGGTCGCGGCCCGCTTCCCCGGCCGGATCGCCGGCCACGAAACCGAAGCTCGAACGCAGGCGATCCCCGATGCCGTAGACCGTCTGGCGGGTCAGGGAATCGTCCCAGGCGACGCCGAGAAAATCGCGGAGCGTTTCGAGGGTCGTTTCGGCGCGCAAATCCTCATAGCGAAGGAACAGCACGCGACCGGGATGGCGTTCGGCGTGGCGCGAGGCGGCGGCCTTGCTCGCCCGTTGCAGGAAGACGTTGAACGAGGCGTAGTCCAGCGGACCCACCGGAACCGGGAGCCCTCCATTTTTCAGAACCCGCATTTTCGCCGAGGCGTGACGGCGCACCGGGTCGCGGTCGATGTGAATCAGCGCCGCGCCGTCGGTCAACGGAAAGGTCATCTCGGTGAAGAACGGCATCTTGACGGCGAACCACGGCACCGGGCGGGCGTAGCGCGCCCCGGCCCCCGGCGAGGCGGCCATCATCCCCGCCGCCAAGCCGTTCAGGTGGCAGTCCACGATGTTGGAACCGGGCTCGTAATAATAGGCCGCCTCGAAGCGGGCGGCGTCGAACCGCTCGTAATGCTCGGCCAATCGCGTCGCGCCGGCCTTGCGGCAGCTCTCGGCGTGGGCGGACAGACGGGACGGGTCCAGGTAGGCGAGTTCCTTGCACCCGGTCGCCGGAAAGCCGGTCCCGCCGTGGAACGCGTTGACCACGACCTGGAGTTCCCGCGGAAAGGCCAGGATCTCGGGATGCCAGTCCAGGGCGCGCAGCAGCATGGTGGTGCCGGTGCGCGGCGCGCCGCCGATGGTCAGCAAGCGGCGAAACGGCGCGACGGTGGGTGGAGGCGGCGAAGGCGCCACCGCCAGCCGACGCTGCGCATCGAGCGACGCACCCCGCGAGGCGGCGAGCATGACGATCGGCAGTTTGTCGGCTGGATTGGCCGACCACGCCCGGTGCAACGCGATCAGCCCTTCCTCGACGCGCCCCAATTCGAACAATGCCGCTCCGGCCAGCCCCGAGGCGAAGGGCTCGCCGTCGCATTCCCGGCAAAGCTCGACACAACGTTCGAAGTCCCGGTGCGAAAAGCAGGATCGCGCGAGGTCAAGCTTGCGTCTCATGGAGAGACGTTACACCCCACGCGAGTGCGAGATAACTATACCGTTCGCCATAGGGTATGGTCGAACGGATCTACCGCGACAGGAACCGCTCGCCGCGCGCCACCCGGCCGCGCCAGTAATCCAGCAGATCGGCGATGGTGCGTTCGAAGGGGATTTCCGGGCGCCAGCCGGTGTGGTCCGTGAATTTGCGGCAGTCGGGAACCTGAAGGTCGGCGTCGATCGGGCGCAGGCGGTCGGGGTCGGTCTCGACGCGGATCTCGGCCTTGCGGGGCGAGAGGTCGAGCAGCGCCGCCAAAATCCCGCCGATCGTCAGGGAATGCGAACCGCCGATATTATAGACCGCGCCCGGCACCGGATCGACGGTCAGCAGCAGATGATAGGCCCTGACCGCGTCGCGCACGTCGGCCACCGTGCGCAGGCTGTCGAGATTGCCCACCTTGACCACCGGCTCGGCCAGCCCGTGTTCGATCATGGCGATCTGCTTGGCGAAGGTGCTTTCGGCGAACACGTCGCCGCGCCGCGGGCCGGTGTGGGTGAACATGCGGGTGACCAGCACCTTCATGCCCCAGGCTTCGGCGTAATGCTGGCCCAACAGATCGGTGCCGACCTTCGAGATGGCGTAGGGCGAGGCGGGGTGGAAGCCGCACTCCTCGGCGATCGGCAGCTTGTCCTTCGCCACCCGGCCGAACACCTCGGACGACGAGCAGACGTGGATCATGGCGTCGCGCGCGTCGCGCCGCAGCACCTCCAGCAGGCGCGCGGTGCCCAGGATGTTGGTATCGAGCGTATCAAGCGGCGAATCGAAGCTGGTGCGGGGAAAGCTTTGCGCCGCCAAGTGGAACACGTAATCCGGCCGCGCCGTGGCGACGACGTGTTCCAGCGACACCGCGTCGCGCAGATCGCCATAGACCAGGCTGATCCGGTCACGCGCCTCGATGCGCGGGATCAGCGCCTGGAGATTGTCGAGCGGGCTGCGCCAGCGGCACATGCCGACCACCTCCCAGTCGGTGTGCGCCAGCAGGTGCTCGGCGAGATGTGAGCCGACCATGCCGGTGATGCCGGTGATCAGGGCGCGCGGTCGGGTCATGGCGGATGCCTCGTCTGGGAAGGGCCGAGCGCGAGGCTATCGCCCCCACCGGCCGGGTTCAACCGCCTTCGAACGGCCTGTCGCAACACCGTTCGACCGCGTAGAATCGGATCAGTCGCAAAAGGAGACACGGTTCCGATGTCGGCCAACAAAGCCCTCGCCCTCGCCCAGGCCTATCTGCTGGCCGACCGCCCCGACCTGTGCCTGGAGACATGCGCGCCCTTCGCCGAGCGGGACCATGCGGCGGCGCTGTGGCTGGCCGGGCTGGCGGCCCTGGCGATGGGCGATTTCGAGGCCGCCGAACGCCGGATCGGCCGGCTGCGCGCAATCGATCCGGGCTTTCGCGGCGATCCGGCCGAGAAGGCCCGCGCCCTCGCCCTGTGCCCCCGGCCCGACCGGGCCGAAGCGGTCCTGCGTCGTTCGGACGCCGACGCCGTGCCGACCGGCACGCGCGTGTTCATGGTCGAGAGCTACCACAATCTCGGCAACCTGCTCTCGCTGTTGGACGACCCCGACAACTGCGTCGTCCTGACCAGCGACACCTCGTCCAATCACGGCCTGTTCGGGGATTTCCTCGGCCTGAAGCGGGTCGTCTATTATCCCCGCTTCCTGCTGACGGCCCCGACCAGCCCGCAGGTGCCCTTTGCGCACGACTGGCCGCGCGCCATCGAGGCGATCGAGAATTTGTCGGCGCGCCTGGACGAACTGGCGCGGTCCCTGCCCTCGAACTCCACGCTGTACTGGTGGGCGCCGCACGGCGCGATCATCCAGCATCTGATGGTCGGCGCGTTCCGCCGGCTGGGGCGCGAGACGGTGTTTCTCTGGAATCCCTCGTCCAGCCGTTACGAGCGCTGGACGCCCCATCCGCCCGACGCCTTCGGCCGGCCCATGACGGCGGTGCTGGAGCGGCTTTCCAGCATCACCGGCATGGACATGACCGTGGTCGGCTACAACTGGGTGGGGCGCGAGCAAGCCGAGATCAAAAGCGGCGTCGGCCCGCGGCTGGTCGGCCGCGAGATGGTCGCCCCGGCCGCCGACTGGGGCGCCCTGGCGCGCCGCTTCGCCGACCGTATCGCGGCGCTGGCCCCGGATGTGCTCGATCATGAACCCGGCACGGTGCTGCTGATGGGCGACGACTACGCGCTTTATCGCCATGCCGTGCTGGAGCCTTCGGTGCGCGCCTTCAACAACCATCTCCACGACTTGGCCGCCGGGGGGCGGACCTTCCATCTGAAGCCGCACTACAACGGCGCCACCTCCCACTGGATCTGCGACCGGACGGCCGCCCGCGCCCTGAAGAAGACGCTGACCGCCAACATCCCGTCCGAACTGTTGATGCCGTTCTACGACGAGGTCCGCTCGGTCAGCTCGGTGTCGCTGCTGGCCGCCACGACGGCGCGCAAATACTGCCTGCTCAAGCTGTTCCAGCCCGATCCCGCACGCCACGGCGATCTGTGGATGAACGTCAATCTCGACCTGTTCGTCCGCTACGCCGACACGCCGGTCACCTTCGTCGAGCCTTCGCCCGACTGGCCCTGACGCCTGCGCGCGGCGGGGTTCTGCGGGGGCGCCAGCCGTTCGGTCTCCATCAGGCGGGCGACCGCCAGACTGTGTTCGCCGCGCGCCCCGACCGGCGTCTCGGGCAGCGGCCGGCGGTCGAGAACGAAATCGGCGAAGCCGTCCTGGATCTCGATCAGGCGGCGCTCGGGGATGTCGGGATTGCGGATGGTCGGTCGGCCGCGAAACGCGATTTCCGCCGCCATGCCGCGGAAGCCCGGCGCGTCGGACAGCTCGATCAGGCCCAGCTTGGCGGCGACCCGCTGGATGCCGGTGCCGACGTAAGGGCTGGCGAACGAGACGTCGAAGCTGCGCGGCGCGATGCGGCGCAGCAGGCGGATGGTGTCCATGATGTCGGACTCGATCTCGCCGGGGAAGCCGATCATCACGTTGGCGGTGGTGCGGATGCCGTATTCGTGGATCAGGCGGAAGGTGTCGACCAGCCGCTCGTTGCTCAGATTGCGGCGCAGGACGTGGCGGCGGAACCACTCGCCGCCCGCTTCGACGCCCAGGCCGATGCCGTCGCAGCCGGTCGCCGTCAGCATCTCCAAGGTTTCGCGGCGGATGAACTCGGCCGAGGTCGAAATCCAGTAGGGCAGCCCGACCTCGCGCGTCCACAGGGGAACGAACACCCGGGCATAGTCGGCGAACTGGGCGGGCGACATCAGCAGGAAGTTGTCGTCGCAGAACACCACCCGCTCAAGGCCGTGGCGCTCCTTGTGGAGGCGCGCCTCGGCGACGGTGCGTTCGGGACTTTTGCGGCGGAAGAAGCGGCCGGCCGAACTCAGCTCGTTCTGAATGGTCGGGTTGACGCAGTAGGTGCATTGGAACGGACAGCCGCGCGAGCTTTCGAAATAGCCGGTGCGCCACACCCGCCCGTCATAGGGCTTCAGCATGTGGCGCTCGTCCCACAGGGTCATGTCGTAGACCGGCAGATCGTTCATGTCGATGAAGGGCCGCAGCGGATTGCCGTGCGGCCGGCCGTCGCGCATGGTCCACAGATTGGCGACGCCTTGGACGTCGCGCCCCTGTTCCAAAAGCTCGCAGAACTCGACGATCGCCTCTTCGCCCTCGCCCTGGATCAGATAATCGATGCAGGGATGCTCGATCACCACCATCGGCGCGGCGGTCGGGGTGGGGCCGCCGACCAACACCGGCAGGGCGGGATCGAACGCCTTGACCATGCGCAGGAAGCGGTCGCCATAGCGGTAATTGTCCTCGATCAGGGTGACGATCACCAGATCGGGTCGGAAGGCGGCCAGCTTGTCGCGGAACAAGGCGCCGACCGCGTCGTCGCTCAGTCCCTCATAGGCGAAGGGCATGGCGACCGGCTTGACCACGCCGGCCTTCTCGCGCAGGTCGTTGTCGGTGTTGGACGACGCGAAGAAGGTGGTGTCGAACAGATCCAGGGTGTGGCCGGCCCGCCGCAACAGGGTCATCAGGATCACCAGGCCGGTGGGCACCCGATGGTAGCCGTAGGAATTGGGGTAAAGGGCGAGAATTCGCATCGGCCGTCTCCTATGCGCCGGGTCTCGTCAGACCGGCCGAAAGCCCCGGAATGCGGCGTTCCTCTCCCGGTATAGTCGGGTGACCTCGTCCAGTCCCGCCTTCAGGCGCTTGTCGTGGTAATTGGTCAGAAGCCGGCGGTTGGCGTCCTCCAGCGCCTCGTAGAAGGCGTCGTCGCCCAGTTCCGTGAAGTTGACGGTCAGCAGATCGGAATTGGTGTGCTTGCGTTCGTAGAAGTCGGCGCAATCCTCGATCAGGCCCATGCGGATGGCGTGCTCGTAAAGGGGCGAGCCGGGATAGGGCGTCACCGGACGGATGGTCCGCAACTCGGCGCCGTCGTCGTGGGCGATCAGGAATTCGACGGCCTTGTCCAGCGTCTCGCGGCTGTCGCCGATATTGCCCCAGATCATGTTCAGGCCGGGGCTGATCCCGGCCGCCAGGGTGTTGGCGATCGCCGGTTCGATCTGCTCGACGCGGGCCGCCTTGCGCATGTTCTTGAGCACCCCGTTGTCGACCGATTCGATGCCGTAATTGATGAAGACGCAGCCGGCCCGCTTCATCAAGGCCAGCACCTCGGGCACCGCGTAGTTGATCCGGCCGTTGCACCACCAGCGGAACCGCACGTCGCGTTCGAGAACCCGTTCGCAGAACGCCATGGTGCGTTCCTTCGAGGTCATCAGCAACTCGTCGAGGAAATTGATGAAGGTGATGCCCCATCGCTTTTGCAGATGCTCGATCTCGTCCAGGATGGAGTCGTGCGAGCGGGCGCGGTGGCCGGTGTCCATGCGATAGCAGAAGGTGCAGGTGAAGGTGCAGCCCCGCCCCGACAGCACGGTCATCACGAAGTCGGTGCGGGTGGCGCCGGGAATGGCCTGAAGCCGGTAATACTCCATCGGGAACATGTCCCAGGCCGGCAACGGGATGCTGTCCATGTCGGCGATCAGCGGCCGGCGCGGGTTGACCCGGATCTCCGGCCCGTCGCGCCACGCCAGCCCCTCGACATCCTCGAAGCGGCGCTCCTTTTCGATGGCCCGCATCAACTCGACCACCGTCACCTCGCCTTCGCCCATCACCACCGCGTCGGCGCCGGTCTTGTTCAGAAAATAGCGCACGTCGGCGGTCGGCCCGTGGCCGCCCAGCATGTAGAAGGGGCGGTTCTTCGCCCGCTCGATGGCGCGCGACAGTCCCAGCAGCTTGCGATATTGCCAGTAGCCGGCGATCACGCCGATGCCGACCACGTCCCAGCCGCCCTCGTCCAGAACGGTGGTCAGCATCTCGTCGGGATGGTGGTGGACGTCCTGCTGCCAGATGCCCACCTCATGCCCGGCGGCCCGCAGCGCCGCCGCGATATAGGCGGTGCCCATCGGGAACATGTGGATCTGCGAGCCGTTGTCGTAGACCACCAGAAGAACGCGCAGGGCCATCGTCTTCCTTCCTCGCTAGCGGAACCGATAGGCGGTCGGGCCGTCGCCGCCGCCGGGGGCGGGGGCGGCGTCCCAGGCGCGGATCTGGCCGGCGATGTCGATCCCCACCTCCTCGCCCCAGGCGGCCAGCAGGCGGCGATAGACCGGGCCGGGGCGGCCGTCGCCGATCGGCACGCCGTCCAGCGACACCATCGGCAGGATGCAATAGGGGGTGGCCACCAGGAACGCCTCGCAGGCGGTGTGGACGTCGTAGGGCGTCAGGTTGCGCTCGTCGACCGGGATGCCCAGGCGGGGCGCCAACTCCTCCATCACATAGGCGCGCGAGATGCCGCGCAGGATGTTGCGGCCCTCGGGGCTTATGATGCGGCCCTTGCGCACGATCAGCACGTTGTCGCCGGTGCTCTCGGCGACGAAGCCGTCGGGGTCGAGCAGGATGGCGCGGTTGTCGGCGCCGGTGTGGTTGCCGACCTGGATGTTGGCCATCAGGTAATGGACCCGGCTGCGGTTCTTGACCTTGGGGTCCAGCAACTCGGCCGGAATGGCGCGCTGCGAGGGGATGATGCCGTTGACGCCGCGCTCGTAAAGCTCGGCCATGCCGGCCACCGTCCAGCGCAGCGGGAAGTCGGCGATGATGACGTTGGGACCGGCCGGCGCGTCGACCCGGCCGCGATAGATGCCCAGCAGGCCGCGCGAGACGTCGATCATCACCCGATGCTCGTCGTCGGCCAGCATCGCGCCCGCGTTGCGCTCGACGGTGTCCAGCACGGCGCGTTCCAACGCGTCGATGGTCATGGTCAGCGGGACGCGCAGCATCTTGACCCCGGCCATCAGCCGTTCCAGATGCTCGCGCAATTTGAACTGGCGCCCGCCGAACGAGCGCGTCATCTCGAACACCATGTCGCCGAACATCAAGGACGAGTCGTAAATCGACAGCCTCGCCTCGCGCTCGGGGACGAATTCGCCGTTGAACCAGACGACCCGATCTTGCATCCGTGTCTCCATCACGCCAGGGCCTCGCCCCAGGTTTCCAGATATTCCTTGGACAGCGCGGCCAGCGCGGCGTCGCCTTCGGGCGTCAACGCCTCGGCGCGGGCGATGTCGGGCCAGCGATCCTCGGGGAAGCGCAGATAAAGGGCGAAGGTGCGCGCCTTGCCGGCGATCAGGTCGGCCGGAAAGTCCGGCATGTCGAGCACCGAGTAATCGTTGTTGGTGGGCGCCAGCAGATCGGGGTCTTTCAGCCAGCCCCGCTCCACCGCCATCTCGCGCAGCGGCGTGCCCATGAACGGCGTGAAGATCGAGATGCCGGCGTTGTCGGGCGCCATCGCCCGGTTCAGCCGCACGGTGTCCCAGTGCAGTTCGGGGGTCTCGCCGGGGAAGCCCACGATGTTGTTGCAGCTCGACTGGATGCCGTACTTCTTCAACAGCCGCACCTTCTCGATCGCCGCGTCGTTGCGGTAGTGGCGGCGGATCGCCTCTTTGCGGAAACGTTCGTTGCCGTGCTCGACGCCCAACACGACGCGGGTCAGGCCGACCTCGGACAGGCGGGCCAGCTTGTATTCGTCCAACGAGGTCGGATAGGACTGGACGAAGAACGGGATGCGATATTGTTTGTAGAACTCGCAGAAGGTATCGATCTGCGCCTTCGAGTACAGAAAGAAATTGTCCGCCCAGAAGAACAGGTATTCGGCGCGGCACTCCTCGGCGAAATAAGTGATGTCCTCGAACACCCGGTCCAGCGACTTCTGGCGCAGGTAACGCTGGCCGGTCTCCTCGCGATACATGTCGTCCTGCAAAGGCGAGTTGCAGAAGGTGCAGCGGAACGAGCAGCCGCGATGGGTCTCGACCGGGAACATGCGCCAGATGCGCCCCGCCATCGGGCGATAGCAGCGGCTGTCGTCCCAGGGCGCGAAGCTGAAGCGGGGGTTCTTGTCCAAATCGACCGGACGGGCGCGCGGCGTCTTGAGGATGGTCCCATCGGGGCCGCGCCACCACAGATTGGGCAGATCGTCGAACGCCAGCCCGGCCTTCAGGCGCTCGGCCAGCGGAACGATGATCTCCTCGCCCTCGCCGACGCACAACACGTCGATCTCGGGGAAGCGGATGGCGACCTCGGGGGCGAAGGTGGCGAACACGCCGCCTAAGACGTGCGGCAGGCCGAAGTCGCGCAGGGCGGCCAGCATGGTGCGGGCGAAACCGGCGGTGCTTTCCAGCGCCGACATCATCACCACGTCGGGGGCGAACTCCGCCACCTCGGCGCGCAGATCGGCCAGCAGGGTGTCCATGCCGGTCTTGACGGTGCGGTTGGCGAAGGCCCCGGCCTCGACCGGCTTCACCGACAGGGTGCCCTGGCTGACCGTGTCGGGATTGGTGAAGCTGTCCGACACGTCGTAGAACGTCGTGTCGAAATAGCGCATCTCGATGCCGTGGCGCTCGAAGATGGCGTGGAACAAAGACACCACCGGCGGCAGCAGCGACATGGTCCGCGGATTGGGGTTGATGTACAGGACGCGGGTCATGGGCAAGCCTCCGCCGCCGGCAGCGTGACGTAGGAGCGCGCCTTGCCGGTGCGCCGTTCGCCCAATTCGCCGCTGGAATCGTGCCAGCGGATGATGTCGGTGATGTGGAAGTTCGGGTCGAGCGGCCACAGCGCCCGCCACAGCGCGCTCATATAGGCGTATTCGTCGGCGGTGTTGACGTCCAGCACTAGGTCGGGACGGCTGAACGCCGCCGGGCACGGCACCGTGCCCACCGTGAAGCGGCCGGGCGCCAGCGGGATTTGCTTGCCGTAGTCGAAGAAGTTCAGATTCAGATGCTCGCGGCGCATCGGGTCGGTCTCGGTGCGCCAGACCTCTTCCAGCGTGGCGATCGGCATCGCCTCGGCGCCGATGCCGTCGGGATAGCCGTTGCCCAGGATCGGCACGATGGTCGATGAGAACGACACGTCGGCGCCGCGCTGATAGACCGCCAGACGGTCGATCTCGGCCGGCTCGGCCACCGGATTGTCGGCCGGCAGGCGCACCACGATTCCGGCCCGATGCGCGACGGCGGCCCGCCACAGGCGGTCGATCAGGTCGTTCTCGGCGCCCCTGTAGACGGCGAGGTCGAAGCCGCGCGCCAGCTCGACCAGACAGTCGTCGTCGGGGCGGGTGGTGGTGGCGAAGACGATCTCGTCGATCGCGCGGCAGCGGGTCACCCGCTCGAAGATGCGCGCCAGCATCGGCGCCCCGGCCAGATCGAGCATCGCCTTGCCGGGCAGCCGGGTCGAGGCCATGCGGGCGTTGACGATCAGGACGGTGCGGTCACATGCGGGCATACAGGGCCTCGATCCGTTCGGGAGTGAGCACGGCGCGCCAGTCCTCGCCCAGGGCGTTGACCAGCGGGCGTTCCATGCGCAGCGCCATGGCGACCATGCGCGCGATGGCCGGCCGGTCCATTCCGCGGGTCACGCCGCGCGGCAGGACGATGGCGTGGCGCGCCATCATGCGGCGGAAGGTCTCGACATGGGCGCCGTAGAACGCGTCCAGCGCGTCGAAGGCGATGCAATTGGCGAGGCCGTGGCGCAGGCCCAGTTCCAGGCTCAGGCCGTAGGACAGGGCGTGCGCCACGCCGACCTCGGAATTGACGATCGAGCAGCCGCCCATATACGAGGCGACCATCAGGTCGTCGTCGCTCCCCTCGCCCAGGAACACCGCCTCGCACAGTTCCAGGGCCTTGCCGGCATGGGCGTGGGCCAGCGGGCTGGCCATCGTGCCGGTGACCGCCTCGACGCAGTGGATGAAGCAGTCCATGCCGCTGTGGAAGCGCTGATCGGCGGGCACGCCGGCCAGCAGTTCGGGGTCGAGCAGGATGGCGTCGAACATGCTGTGGTCGCTGTTGATGCCGAATTTGCGGTCGCCCGAGAAGAACACGGCGGTGCGGCTGGCCTCGGCGCCCGAGCCGGCCAGGCTGGGCACCCCCAGCTTGAACACCGCCGGATGGGGAACCAGGTCCCAGCCCTGATAGTCGCTGGCCGAGCCGGGATTGGTCAGCATCACCGAGACGCCCTTGGCGACATCCATCGCCGCGCCGCCGCCCAGCCCCAGGATGGCGGCCGGACCCTCGGCGCGGGCGGCGCGCACCAGGGCGGTCATGGCGTCGACCTGATCGGTCGAGGGCTCGTGGGCGGCGTCGAACCAGAACACCTCGACATCGTGGGCGGCCAGCCGGGCGGGGATCGGCCCGTCGCGGTGAACGGCGTCGACCACGCAGGCCGTCCAGCCTTGGGCCGGCAGCAACTCGCCCAGCCGGTCCAGCGCGCCGCGGCCGAACAGGATGCGGGGAACCTGCTTGAACAGGCGGAAGGCGGTCGGGGTGGTCACAGGTGCTTCTCCAACCGTTCGAGGGCGATCCAGAAGCCTTCGCCGCCGTTCTTGTGGCCCTGCCAGATCTCGGGAATGAACGACACGCCGGGGGCGAAGCGGGCCAGGGCGCGGCCCATGGCGGCCAGGGCGATCTCGCCTTCGCCGATCTGCAAGCCCTCGCCATCGACGCCGCGCGCGTCGGCGACGTGCAGATGGCCGGAATGCGGGCCGACCTTGGCCAGGAACTCGTCGAACGACCACTTCAGATGCGTGCAGGCCAGCTTGGAATGCGACGTGTCCAGGCAGACGCGGAAGCCGTGGCGAGCACAAAAGGCGGCGGTCTCGTCGGGATCGAGGAACAGGTTCTGATAGCGCTGGCCGCCAAAATGCCAAGGGAAGGGCGGCATGGTCTGGGGCAGGATCTCGACGCCGTCCAGGTCCATCCCGGCCAAGCTGTCCAGCACCATGCGGTAGCGCTCGGCCCGTTCGGCCTCGGGCAGCGGGCGATCCTGGGTGAAGCCGCCGACATTGACCACGATGCGCGGCCGCTCGGCGCGCCGGAACAAAGGCCGCAGGCGGCGGGTCAGATCGACCACGCGGGCCAGTTCGGCGATCGAATGCCGGCGATAGTCCCGATCCAGCGAACAGAGGTCGAGCACATGGTCGCCCGCGAACAGCTCGGGCGCGTGGACCACCAGATCGAGATCGAGCGGCCGTTCCAGCCAGCGGCCGAAATCGGCCTCCAAATCCTTGTAGGAGAGATGGAATTCCAGGAAGTCGAGATTGGTCTTGGGCGCCAACTCGGCGACGTCGTGCCAGCGCACCGGGATGCCGAAGGGACGCTGGAAGTGATAGGGGCGGCTGACCACCGTCGTCTCGACCACGTCGCTTTCAAACAGCACCGCGCCGGCCGCCAGATCGCGGCGCGCCGCCTTGCCCACCACGTCGCGCTTGCGGTAGGGGGCGAGCCCGATGCCGGGGCTGCGGATTTCGATCATCGCCTCGGTGATGGTCTGGCCGGCCGCCAGATCGCGGTTGACGGTCAGGCTTTTGCCCAGGGTCTCGCGGTTGATCGCCTCGCCCTGGCTGATGGTCCGCTCGGTGGCGCCAAGCGCCATCTCGACTTGGCGGATGGCGGTCACCATCTCGGCGAACTCGCCGGGCAGCAGGCTGACCCGGTGGTCGTTGCCGCGCTGCCCGCGATCCAGCGTGAAGTGCTTCTCGATCACCGAGGCGCCCAGCGTCGTCGCCGCCACCACCACCGCGATGCCGCGGTCGTGGCTGGAATAGCCGACCGGGCAGTCGCCGATCGCCTTCAGCTTGCGCATGAACAGCAGGTTGACGTCCTTGAACGGCGCCGGATAGGTCGAGTTGCAGTGCAGGAGCACGAACTGCGCCCCGGCGTCGCGCAGCAGATCGACGGAGTCGCGGATTTCGCGCTCGGTCGACATGCCGGTCGAGCAGATCAGCGGCTTGCCGGTGCGCGCCAGGGCCTTCAAGAAGTCGTGATTCACGAAATCCGCCGAGGCCACCTTGTAGGCGGCCAGACCGTAGCCCTCCAAAACCTCCAGGCTGGCCTCGTCCCAGGGGGTGCACAGCGGCGTGACGCCGCGCGCCGTGCAATGGTCGAACACGCGCAGCAGGTCGGGGATCGGCAACTGGTTCTCGGCCAGCAGATCCAGCGTGTATTGGGTGCCCAGATCCTGGCGGGCGTCGTCGGGATCGCCCGCGTTGCGGTACAGCGTGGCGAGGTCGCGAAGTTGGAATTTGACGCAATCGGCCCCGGCGGCGGCGGCCTCGTCGACCATGCGCAGCGCGGTCTCGACGCTGCCATTGTGGTTGTTGCCGATCTCGGCCACCACCAGCGCCGGGTGCCCCTCGCCGACCCCGTGACGGCCGATCTGCAAGACGCCCTTGCGTCGGCGCGCCACCGCGACGCAGCGTTCCTGAAGGTCGACCAGCGGCACCGCCTCGACGCGCGCCGAGAACAGCGAGCGGATGCGGTCGACGCCGTCGGTGACGGCGGCATGGGTGAAATCCCGGTTCATGACGTCGCGGACGGGACGTTCCAGATCGACATGCGGGGTGGCGATCGCCCAGCGGCGCACGTCGCCATCGGTCAGCACGCCGGTCAGGTGACCGCCGGTGTCGACGCAGAACACCATGCCTTCGCGATTTCGGTCGATCTTGGCCAAGGTGGCGCGGACCGACTCTTCGTCCAGGACGAGATACGACTCGATGTTTTTATCAATGATCATGCCGTTCTAGCCTTGATCGACGCCGGGCATTCTGTCGCGACGTTTCTTACATGCTATTACTTTCTCGGAAATAGGTACAGAACCAATGGACCGGGGGTTCTCAGGCGTGCCGGGCCGCCCGCACGATGATCCGCGACAGCCGCTGCATCAGCTTGACCAAGCCGTTGACGTCGCCGCCATAGCGGTCCAGCCCGTCGAGCAGGGCCTGGCGTTCCGAGGGCGGCAGGAAGAATTCGACGGCCACGCCGTCTTGCCGCCGGTGATCGTCCAGGGTGGCGTCGGGCGCGTCCATCCACGCCACCACGTCATGGCCCAGCCGCGTCACATGGTCGGGCCGCGCCGCGTCGAGCAGGCCGCCGCCCAGTCCCAGGCAATAGGCGCGGACATCGTCCAGTTGGCCGGGCGCCGCGCGCTCGCCCAGCACGCGGGCGGCGCAGCCGAACAGGTGGTCCAGCCATTCGGCCAGCGGCCCGGCCAGCATCAGGACGCGGTGGCGGAACAGCACGTTGCCGCCCCGCTCGCCGGCCACCACGGCGTCGTAGTCGCGGTCAAGGTCGTGGATCAGCGCCGCCTCGTCGTCCCACAGCTCGGAACGGGTTTCGGCGACGAAGGACTCGAGCACCGCGCGCGCCGCCGCCGGCAACGCGTCCAAAGTCTCGAAGGCCAGCATCACGAGGTCGGAGACCTTGGCGCCGCGTTCGGCGATCAGGCGGCGCAGCGGCCGCACATAGGGCATGTTGAAGGCTTGGTCGACCACGAACACCAAGCTGCGCAGCCGGACGTAATCGTCGAACGCCAGGTCGCGGGTGGCGACCACCACCTGCTCGATGTCGAACACCGCCTCGCCGTCCAACCGGCTGAAATCCAGCGGCACCAGACGATGCTTGACCACGAAGCCGTGCTCTTGGCGGTAGGCGGGATCGTCGCGGTAGGCGGTGCCGTAATTGGCCTGCAAGGTGTGGCAGACCACCGAATCCACCTCGCTGTCGAGGATCTTGCGCAGGCCGGTCACGAAGCCCGCGAAGGTCTCGCCGGGCAGCGGCGCGATGAATTCGCAGGTCTGCGGATGGCGGGCGCGGGCCATCTGGCGGGCGACCGCCTCGAAGTCGGCCAAGCTGATATTGGCGCGCCGGATGTTGGCCAGCACGCCGTCGTCCATGCTTTGCACCGACATGAACGAGACCATCGAGCGGCCCAGCACGTCGGCGATCTCGATGACGCGCTTCTTGGCGTTCTTCGCCGAGGTGGCCAGCACGTTGACCGGCCAGCCGTGGCGCGCCCCCAACTCGGCCATCCGCCGCGCCAATTCGACGTCGCGCGGCAGCAGGCCGAAATTGCTGTCGCACAGCACCAGTTGGGCGATGCCGTGGCGCTCGGCCCGCTGGGCGATGTAGTCGAGATCGGCCAGGGCGCGCTCGTCGGACAGCAGCCGCACCTTGTCGAAATAGGAATCGCCCGTGTTGCAGTAGTTGCAGGAATAGGGGCAGCCGCGCGAAAATTCGAGAAGCGGCGTGAAGCGCAACGGGAAGAAGCGGTCCAGCATGCCGTCCAGCCAGGGCGACGGCACGTCGTCGAGGCTGGCCAGA
>JADFZP010000016.1:6316-17636 GCA_015232485.1 Alphaproteobacteria bacterium | reverse complement strand
GGCCGGAGCGCGAGCCGGTGACGAGGCGATGCGGCCAAGTGGTTCGGCGCCGCGCAGCCGACCCATCGCCTGCAAAAGCTGGAACGCCGCGACGCGTTCGTCGAAATGGGCGATGATCTGGCTCATGCGGGCGGTGACGGTGTCGGATTCGGCGTCGAGCACGTCCAGCACCGTGGCCTTGCCGGCCTCGCGCAGCTTCTTGCGCATGTCCCAAACCTCGAGGGCCAGGTTGACGGCGCTTTCCAGGACATCGAGACGCTCGCGGGCGACCTGCAACGTGGTCCAGGCCAGCCGGGTGGCTTCCTCGGTCTTGCGCACGGCGTAGTCTTGGTTGTCGATCAGCGCCGCGCGATCGAAGGTCGACTGGGCGACCAGGGCGTCGGTGCGAAAGCCCGAGAACAGCTCCCAGTTCATGCGCAGCAGGGCCGACCAGTCGCGCCGGATGCCGATGGTGGCGTCGCGGTCCTTCTCCCAGTTGCCGCGCCCGACCAGATCGAAGCTGGGCCAATAGGCGCCCTCGGCGACTTGGGTGCGGGCGGCGGCGGCCTCGATCTGGCGGGCGCCGCTCAGCAGCGTGGGGTTGTCGCGCCGCGCCGCTTGCAAGGCCGCGTCGAGGCTGGCCGGCATGACGCCCGGTTGCGGCACCGGCTCGTCCATCTGTTCGATGGTGGGGGCGTGGCCGAACACCTGGACATAGCGGCTGATCGCGTTTCGCAGCGCGCCCTCGATGGCGACCCGACGCTCTTTGGCGACCTGCAGGCGGTGCTTGGCTTGCAGCACGTCGACCGCCATTCCCGAGCCGCGCTTGACGCGCTCGTCTTCGAGCTGAAGCTGGGTGCGGACGTTGCGCTCGTTGTCGCGGCCCAAGGCGAGCAGGTGGGTCTGCCGCAGCACATCCACATAAGCGGTCAGCGCCTCGATCAGCACCGTCTGGACGGTGGCGTCGACATTGGCGGCGGCCGCCTGTTCGCCTTCCTGGGCGGCGTCGACGCCGGCCTCGCGCGCGAATCCATCGAACAGGCGTTGCGTCAGCGACAGGGTGACCTGGTTGCGTCCATGCTGGTAGGGATCGAGGGCGCTCGCGCGGCGATCCGGGCTGTCGACGTAGTCGGTGCCCGTGTTGCCGGTGAGGGCCAGCGTCGGCCAATACGCCGAATAGGCCGACCCCACCGCCTCGCCGGCCGAGGCGTGCTGGTTACGCGCCGCCTGAATCTGCGGATGCGCGTCGACCAAGCCTTCCAATTCTTGCGACAGGGGGCGAGCCAAAGCTGGCGATGCCGCCATCAAAGCGCATATGGCCGCCCCGAGAGCGCAGGTTCCGCGTGTCCCCGCCATGAAACCCGGTCATCCCCGATTGCGCGGCCGAGTTCCTCCCGACCGCTCGCACGACCCTACCCGAGGCGAGGGCGGCCATCAACCTTTGTATTAGGATGTCTTGCGAACCTTCACCGCGGTTCCGTTGGCCGAGACCATCAGCAGCGTCTTGCTGTCGCCGCCGATCACCTCGTAATCGAGATCGATTCCGACGATCGCGTCGGCGCCCAGCGCGGCCGCCCGCTCCTTCAGGCCCTCGATCGCCATTTCCTTGGCGTCCGCGAATACTTTCTCGTAGGAGGCGGCGCGACCACCGACGACGTCGCGAATGCTGGCGAACAAGTCGCGGAAAATGTTGGTGCCGCAGACCGCGTCACCCGACACGATGCCGAGATAGGACGTGATCTCATAGCCGTTCAAGTCGTCGGTGGTGGTGACGATCATCGTGGTCTCCCGTTGTGCGCCCACGACGATGCCCGTCCTTGGCCGCCGGGTCAATTGGTGGAAGCGCCACTCGCGGCTTTCCGCCCGGCCGGAACGTAGTGACTGGAAAGGCGGCGCCCAGTCCATTAGAGTGTCCGGGGAAATCAGGGGACGTAATGATCGTACCGCCGCAACTCGGCATTGTCGCCGACCGTCGCCGTGAGGCGGGAGAGCCTCCGTCGCCGCCCGCCTTCGCGGCGGATTCGATTCTCCATTTCGATGGAGCGGCGCTGGCCGGTCATCCGCAGGCGGTCGCGGTGGCCGATTCCGCCGGCCGTCTGATCTCGGCCAATCAGGGATTCTCGATCCAGCAGGGCTTGGTGTCCGACGATGGCTTGCGGCTCGCCGAGCCGGTCGTCGAGGGGCTGGCCCGTCTTGCCGAGGGCACGCGCGCCGTGCGCCGCGTCGCCGTCGAGGGCGGAGTGGGGCGCCGCGTCTTCGACGTCGCCTGCCTGCCGCTCGCCGAGGGCCGCCGTCTGGTGATCGCCACCGATCGCACCGTCGAGGTCTCGCTACGCAACGCGCTGGTCGAATCGCGGGCGCGCTTCAAGGATCTGGTCGCCGTCTCCAGCGATTTCGCCTGGGAAACCAATCATGACGGCACCTTCAGCACGATCACCCCGAAGGGTTTGGCCGGGCTGCCCGCCAGGGATTTGATCGGCACGAAGGCGGCCGACCTGCTCGACGACGGCAAGCCCGCGCCGGCCGTGCTGCCCTTCACCACGCCGACCCCGGTCGAGAACGTCGAAGTGTGGATGCGTCACGCCGATGGCCACACCATCTGCTATCTGGTCTCGGCGGTGCCGCTGCACGACGGCGAGGGCGCGTTGCGCGGGGCGCGCGGCGTCTGCCATGACGTGACGGTGGAACGCCAGCAGGTGGCGTTCCTGGCCGAGCACCGCAATCGCGAGCGCGTGTTGGCCCGCATCACCAACGTCTTCCGCCGCGAGGCCAATCCCGACGACATGCTGCAAGTGGCGGCCAGCACCTGCACCCACGGCCTGGGCGCCAGCGGCTGCCAGATCTTCACCACCCGCACGCCGCTGGCCAAGAGCATCACCCGCCCGCAACTGGGGGTCACCGCCTCGTTCGGCGTGGTGGGCGAATCGGCGCGGGGCGAGGCCGTCCTGGCCCGCATGGCCGACCAGAAGGGCGACGACGTGCATGTCTACACGACCCGTCCGTGGTCGGTGCTGGCGGCGCCCGCCGTCTATGCCGGCCGCCATGTCGGGGCGCTGCTGCTGTGGCGCGGCGCCGACCGGCCGGCCTGGGGCAAGGCCGACGAAACCTTGATGGCCAGCATCGTCGGCCAAGTCGCGGTGGCGATCGAGCAGCGCATCGATTACCACCTGCTGCTCGACGCCTCGCGCACCGATCCGCTGACCAATCTGCTCAATCGTCGCGCCTTCTACGAAGAGGTGCGCCGCCGCTTCCAGCGCCTCGAGCGCGACGAGAAGACCTCGGCGCTGGTCTATGTCGACATGGACCATTTCAAGCAGGTCAACGACGTCCACGGCCACGAGAAGGGTGACGAGGCGCTGAAGCACCTGTCCGACATTCTGCGCACCAACACCCGCTCGACCGATCTGGTGGCCCGGCTGGGCGGCGACGAGTTCGCCGTGTGGCTCGACGGCGCCGACGAGGAGGTGGCGGCCAAGCGCGCCCAGGTGTTCCTGGCCGCCGCGTCGCCCTTGATGCGCTATTCGGGCGCGGCCGACAAGCCGCTGCGGCTGTCGATCGGCGTGGCGGTCTACTACCCGAAGGCCCGCGAGGGTCTCAACGAATTCGTCACCCGCGCCGACGTCGCCATGTACAAGGTCAAGCGCAGCGGCCGCGGCAGCTACTCGATGGCACCGCCTCCGGAGACCCTATGATCGTGGGCCAGCCCCTTCCGCCGACCCCGCTCACCTACGAGCAGGCGCGCGACATGGCGGCCGCCGCCGAGCCGCGTCTGCGCGCCGAACTGGCCTCGCGGCCCGATCTGCCGCCCGAGGTGCTGTACTACCTGGCCTCGGACGCGGACGCGGCGGTGCGTCTGGCGGTGGCCGGCAATCCCTCGACGCCGGCCAAGGGCAACCTGCTGCTCGCCGACGATGCCGAAGAGGGGGTCCGCTCGGCGCTGGCCACCAAGATCGGCCGCCATGGGCATCGGGCCATGCCGGCCAAGTCGCGAAGCGTCACGCGCGACGTGCTCGATCGACTGGCCCGCGACCAGATCGCCCGCGTGCGGGCGGTGATCGCCGACGCGCTGAAGGACATGCCCGGCGTCGACCACACCTTGATCGCCTTGCTGGCGCGCGATTCCGAGATCATCGTCGCCGCGCCGATCCTCGAATACTCGCCGGTGCTGACCGACGACGATCTGCTGGGCATCATCATCGCCAACCCCGTCGAGGGCGCGTTGGCCGCCATCTCGCGGCGCGCCTATGTCGACCCGCGGGTCACGGCGGCGATCGTCGCCAGCAGCGACACGCGCGCCATCACCCACATGCTGAAGAACGCCAACGCGCATCTTCAGGAAAGCACGCTGGACGCCCTGATCGAGCGCGCCGCCGACGAGCCGGCTTGGCAGGCGCCCCTGGTCTATCGTCCCGAACTGACCGAAAACGCCGCGCAGCGCCTGGCCGAGTTGGTCGCCACCCATCTGTTCGACCGCATCCTGGCGCGCAAGGATTTGCCGCCGGCCGCCGTGCAGGCGGTCGCCAAGGTGGTGCAGGCGCGGCTCAAGGAGCAAGCCGCGCAGGGCGCCGTCGAGACCCCCCGTTACGGCCCCGACATCGAGGATCGCTACGCCCCCTTCCTGGACAACGCCCGCGCCCAACATGCCCAGGGTCGGTTGGACGAGGTGGCGCTGATGGTCTCGCTGCTCACCGACCGCGAGGACGATCTGGTCGCCGGCTTGGCGGTGCGCGCCGATCTGCCCATGCCGGCGGTGCTCGACATGGTCGCCTCGCAGTCGCCCCAGGCGATGTGCGCCCTGGCGTGGGCCGCCGGGCTGTCGGCGCTGTTCGCGGTGGAATTGCAGCTCCGCCTCGCCCGCATCGCCATGGATTCGGTGATGCAGCCGGCCAAGGACGGCGGCCACGTGCTGGGCGAAAGCGAAATGCGCTGGCAGATCGAGATGTTCCGTGGGGCATGAGGGGCCGCCGCATGGCGTCACCTTGGGTGAAGCGTTCCGCGTGTGGCTGCGCATCGCGCTGTTGAGCTTCGGTGGCCCGGCCGGCCAGATCGCCGTGATGCACCGCATCCTCGTCGACGAGAAGAAGTGGATCGGCGAGGGCCGCTTTCTGCACGCCCTCAATTTCTGCATGCTGCTGCCCGGCCCCGAGGCGCAGCAACTCGCCACCTATGTCGGCTGGCTGATGCATCGCACCACCGGCGGGCTGATCGCCGGTGGGCTATTCGTGCTGCCGGGCGCCCTGGCGATCATGGCGCTGTCTTGGATCTACGCCCTTTACGGCGGAGTCGGCATGATCGCGGCGCTGTTCTTCGGGCTGAAGGCGGCGGTGCTGGCGATCGTTCTGCAAGCCGTGGCGCGGGTCGGCCGCAAGGCGCTGAAAAACCGCCTGATGGTCGGCATGGCGGCGGTCGCCTTCGTGGGCATCTTCGCCTTCGACGTGCCGTTCCCGGTGATCGTGCTGGGCGCCGGGCTGATCGGGCTGGCGGGTGGAGCGATGGGGGTTCCGGCCTTCCTGGTGGGCGGCGGCCATGGCGGCGCGGGCGGCGGCCTTTCCGATGCGGACAGTTTGTTGGGCGCGGGGATGCCCTCGCATGCCAACCCCTCGGCGCGAGGCGTTTTGGGCGTCACCGCCCTGTGGCTGGCGCTGTGGATGATTCCCGTGCTGGCGCTGCTGGCGCTGCTGGGGCCCGGCCACGTCTTCGCGCAGATCGCGCTGTTCTTCTCGAAGATGGCGGTGGTGACCTTCGGCGGCGCCTACGCCGTGCTGGCCTATGTGGCGCAGGCGGGCGTCGAGACCTATGGCTGGCTGCGGCCGGGCGAGATGCTCGACGGCTTGGGAATGGCCGAGACGACGCCCGGCCCGCTGATCATGGTGGTGCAGTTCGTAGGCTTCATGGGCGCCTATCGCGATCCCGGCGCGTTGCCGCCTTTGCTGGCCGGCACGCTGGGCGGGCTGCTGACCACCTGGGTCACCTTCAGCCCGTGCTTCCTGTGGATCTTCCTGGGCGCCCCCTTCGTCGAGAAGATCCGGGGCGTCAAGCCGCTGGGCGCCGCTTTGGCGGCGATCACAGCCGCCGTGGTCGGGGTGATTCTCAATCTCGCGGTGTGGTTCGCCCTGCACACCGTCTTCCGCGAGACCCGCCCCTTCGAGGGCTATGGCCTGTCGCTCGATCTGCCGGTGCCGGATACCCTGAACGCTTGGGCGCTGGCTTTGGCGGTGGTCGCCGTGGTGGCGGTGTTCCGCCTCAAAGCCGGCATGTTGACGGTGCTGGGCGGCTGCGCTTCGGCCGGTATGGCCCTCCATTTGGCCGGGCTGGCGTAGCCGTTTATGGCTTACGGTCGATTCGAGCGGGCGTGAGCCCCGGCTATAGTCGGGCCATGAGCCAGCCGAATCGCAGACATCTCGCCGCCGTGGCGCTTCTCGTCCTGGCCGGCGTGACCGGGCTGTTCGGCCTGATGCTGTGGTTCAGCCAGGAACAGGCCATGGCGGCGGCCGAGAAATCCGCCAGGGCCTTGGCTCTGCTGGTCGAGCAACATACCCTCCGCTCGGTTTCCGAGGCCGACGCGGTGTTGCGCGGCGTGGCCGCCACGATCGGCGACGATCCGATCGACGGCTTGGCGACCGACCGTGATTTCCGGGCCCGGCTGGTCGGCCTGGCCGACAATCTGGCCACGGTCGACTCGCTCAACGTCGCCGACGCCACCGGCCGGTTCGTGATCAGTTCCCGTTATGAACCGGATCCCGAGAGTGGCGTCGCCGATCGCGACTACTTCAAGGAGCATGGGGCGGGGGGCGAGCTTGTAATCGGGCCGATGGTCCTTGGTCGGTTGTCGGCCAGTCGGGTGTTCACCGTCAGCCGGGCGGTCCGCGAGGCCGATGGTTCGTTGCGCGCGGTCCTGGTCGCCGGCATCGACGCGACCAAATTCGGCGAGCCCTATGGCACGATCGGCCTCGGGCCGCACTCGATCGTCGGGGTCTATCATATCGATGACGGCGACATCGTGTTCCGCAAGCCGATCCGCAACCGCGACATCGGCCGGAACGCCGCGAACTCCGTGCTGTTCGCCAAGTTGAAGGCGGCGCGCGAGGGCACCTATCTGGTGGAGCGGTCGGTGATCGATGGGCGGGCTCGGGTGGTGGCCTATCGAACGCTCGACCGGTACCCGCTGGTGGTCTTGGCGGCGGTCGATCATGACGAGGCACTGGCCCAGTACAAGGCGCGTCTGCCCCTGACCCTTGGCATGGCCGTCATGTCGCTGGTCGGGGTGGCGGGTTTCGCCGCGACGGCGATGAGCCATCTCGGGCGGGCCGAGCGGGCGCAGTCGTCCTTGAACGCCATGAACGAGATTCTCGAACAACGGGTCGAGGAGCGCACCGCGCTGCTCGCCGCCGCCCTGTCCGAGCGCGAGGAGGCGCTGACCGCGACCCAGGCGGCGCGAATCCGCGCCGAGCAGGCCGACGCCGCGAAGGAACGCGTCCTGGCGGCGGCCAGCCATGATCTGCGTCAGCCCTTGCAGGCGCTGCGCCTGTACCAGACCGTTCTCAACGGCATGACCACCGAACCACGCCAGACCCTGGTTCTGGCGCGCATGGAAGAGGCGATGCGGGTCGGCGAAAGCCTGCTGGGTTCGCTGCTCGACGCCTCGCGCATCCAGGCCGGCGTGGTCACGCCGACTCCGACCAACGTCGCGTTGGGCGACATGCTGGACCAACTGCGATCGGAATTCGCGATCGAGGCGCGGGCCGCCGGAGTCGATTTGCGGGTGCGGCCATGCGGCCTGATCATCAACGCGGACCCGCTCATCCTGATCCGAATCCTTCGCCACCTGATCTCCAACGCCATCAAATACGGCAAGGGTGGGCGCGTGCTGGTTGGTTGCCGGCGCGGCGGCGGGCCGCGCGTCGTGGTCTGCGACCAGGGGCCGGGCATTCCGCCCGCCGAGCAGGAACTGATTTTCGAGGAGTTCTACCAGATCGGCAACGAGGCCCGCGACCGTGCGCATGGTCTGGGGTTGGGTCTGTCGATCGCACGCAAGCTGGCGGCCATCTGTGGGCATCGGCTGACCGTGACCTCCAGCCCCGGCGGCTCGACCTTCGCCTTGACGATAACCGAGACCAGCGCCGCAACGCAGGCGCTCGCCCCGACCTCCGTTTAGACCCGACGACCCTCTCGCGCGGCCCTCGGTTCGGGCCACATCCTGTGCGGCGGAGGAGGGTGGTACGGATGCGGCTGGTGGCGGGCTTGGTGATCGGATTGGTGCTGGCCGCGCCCGCGAAGGCCCATCGGACGATGCCCGCCCAACCCGGCCAGACGCCCCCCGCGGCCGACACGCCCGACTCGGTGCGGGTGGGGGCCTGGGTGGTCCGCTCGGCGCCCGGAGAGCCCGGCGGCGCGGCGCTGTCGGTGGGCCGCTCGCTGGGCGGCGTCGAACTTGGGGTGGACGGCGAGGTGCGCTTTCCCGACGAGACGGTGGTCGGCGAGGGATCATCCTTCGACCTGGGCCTGCGCGGCGATTGGCGGCGTTTCTTCGCGCGGGCCGATCACGAACGCCGGCCATCGAGCCTTGACGACCGGGCGGTGGGCGGCGTCGGCTTCGGCCTGGGCGGGGCGCATGGCGAGGTCTATGGCGGCTGGCTGGAGCGTGATTGGGACGATCCGGCGCGGGCCCGCGAGGCCGGCCCGCTGATCGGTCTGTCGCTGGGTTTCCAGGCGTGGACCGCGACCGCGCTCAGCTTGCGCGCCGAAGGTTCGGCCAGCGGCCCGACCCTGGCCGTGTCGGCCGAGCGTGACGGTCCCGACGAGCAACGGGTGGGACTCGACCTCACCTTGGCCGAGGACCCGGCCCAGCCGCACCGCCTGGGCGTGCGGCTGCGCTGGAATGACGGCGGCGCGATGGAAGCCGGTCTGGAAGGCGGTTGGGAACGGGACGAAGGCGCGATCGTCGGGCTGTGGGGAACCTTGCGGTTCTGACCCTGTTCAGCTTGGAATGGAACCCAAGGAATCCTGCTGGGTGGCGACCCGGCCGCCGACCGCCGAGGCGAAGCCCCTGACCAGCTTCGGGCTGCGGGTGGATGTGGCGGTGATTGGCGGCGGCCTGGTCGGGTTGACCGCCGCGCTGCTTCTGGCGCGGGCCGGGCGCGCCGTGGCGGTGATCGAGTCGCGGCGGGCGGGCCGTCAGGTGACCGGCGGCAGCACCGCCAAGGTGACCTCGCAACACGGCGCCGTCTATCGCCAACTCGTCGAGGGGTTCGGCGAAAGCGGGGCGCGGATCTACGCCGAGTCCAATCAGGCGGCGCTCGACTGGATCGCCCGCGAGGTGGCCGAGCGCCAGCTCGAATGCGACTTCGAGCGTCGCGCCGCCTATGTGTGGACCGAAGACCCGGCCCGCGTGGCCGATCTTGAACGCGAGGCCGAGACGGCGTTCCGATTGGGCCTGCCGGCCAGCTTCGAGCGCCAGGCGCCGTTGCCCTGGCCGGTGGCGGGCGCGGTGCGCTTCGACGCCCAGGCGCAGTTCCATCCGGTGCGCTGGACCGAGGCGCTGGCCGCCGATCTGGTGGCGCGCGGAGGCGCCCTTTACGAGGAAACCCGCGTCATCGACGTCGAGGAGGGCAAGCCCTGCCGCGTCGTCACCGAACGCGGCTTGCTGCACGCCGACGACGTGATCGTCGCCACCAATCTGCCGATTCTCGATCGCGGCGGCTTTTTCGGCAAGGCGTTCCCACAGCGCCACATGGCGTTGGCCGGGCCGATCGACGAAGCGAAGGCGCCCGAGGGAATGTTCATCGGCCTCGACCAGCCGACCCGTTCGATTCGCACCGCGCCGCTGGACGGCGGCGGCCGCATGCTGGTGCTGGTCGGCGAGGCGTTCCCCACCGGCCATGGCGACGCCGCCGCCAGCGAGCGACGGCTCGAGGAGTTCGCGCGCACCCGGCTGGGGCTGACCGACATCCGCTGGCGCTGGGGCAATCAGGACTACTACGCCGCCGACCGCGTTCCCTATGTCGGCCGCATCCTGCCCGGCGAGCGGCGCATCCGCGTGGCGACGGGATTCAACGCCTGGGGCATCACCACCGGAACGGTGGCGGCGATGATCCTGGCCGACGACATCCTGGGCCGCCGCAATCCCTGGGCGCCGCTTTACGACTCGCTGCGCATCAAGCCCGGCGTGGGCGGTCGCGCGATGTTGGGCAAGAATCTGCACGTCGCCCGAACATGGTTGGAGGACCGGATATCGCGGCCCGCCACCCAAGCCGCCGATCTGGCGGCGGGGCAGGGGGGCGTGGTGCGCCATGGCGGCGAGACGGTGGCCGCGTGGCGCGACCCGCAAGGCGCGTTGCACCTCGTCTCGCATGTCTGCACCCATATGGGTTGCCATCTGCGCTGGAACGCCGCCGAGCTGTCTTGGGACTGCCCCTGCCATGGATCGCGATTCGACGTCGACGGGCGCGTCGTGCAGGGTCCAGCCGTTCGCGACCTGGAGCGCAAAGCTTAGATTTGATAGGGTCCCCGCCATGAGCGACGACCCGACACCCGAGCAGCGCGCCGACTATCTGGTGCGCAAGCTGGAACAAATGATCCGCGATGGCAAAAGCGACCGCGGCATGTCCTTCAAGACTTGGCAGGCCCTGGCCCGCACGGAGTTGATCAACGCCTTCCACGACTTCGAGAAGCGCAAGGTGGCCGCCGTCCAGGACCGGCTGGCGCGCCGCCTGCTGGTGGTCGCCGCCACCACGCTGACCACCATCGGATTCTGGGGCGGGGCGGTCGCCATCGACCGCAACCGCGAGGGCATCGCCGCCCTGGTGATCTTCGTCTCGGGACTGGTGCTGGTCGCCTTCGTCAGCGATTTCGGCCTGCGCAAGCTGTGGAACCGCCATAAGGTGCGGCAGCGCGAGAAGACCATCGTCAAGATCGAGGACTTCGACGCCCAACTGAAGAAGCTTGAGAACGAGCTGTGGCTGAAGCTCAAACGGGCCAAGGACAAGGCCAAGGAGGCCGCGGAATTGGAGGGTTGACCAAACTCCGGTTCCAGCGCGACGCGCCTGGACGTAGAATGCCCCCAACCGATGATGACGCAGGAGAGCAATATGAAGATGAAACTGACGGTCGCGACGTGCGCTCTGGCCCTGATGCTGACGGGCACCGCCATCGCCCAGACCCAAGCGGAGCAGCAGGCCCCGCAAGCCCAGCCGCCGCAGGCCGACGAGGCGACCCAACAGCCGATGCCGATGATGCCGGGGATGATGATGCCCGGCATGGGCGGAATGGGCATGGGCATGGGGCCGGGCGGCATGGGGATGAACATGGGCCCCGGCATGGGCGGCATGGGGATGCACATGGG